>VGKM01000012.1 GCA_016867005.1 Candidatus Omnitrophota bacterium
CCTCGATTAAGAACTGAATTACCCTTGCCCTATTGGCATCGTTTAGCTGCTCATAGAGGTCTGCAAGACGATGGAAATACTTCCAGGTGGCGTAGGTATGGGGCCTGTGCCAGGAAGGATAAAATACCACTTCATCAAACAAGCCATTCCCTACAAAAACTAACTGGAAGTCATCCTTTAAAGATTCATTTTTAAAGGAATAATTAGCTTGGATATCCTTTTGAGTTGTTTCGTCTTTTGCCGCATACTGTATGTTAAATATCTCGTCTCGTCTTGCTGCAAGATCACTGAATAGAGCGTGCTTATCAGGCAATTGCAGGATACAAAGTTCATTAGTATCGCGTCCTTCTATACGGCCAAACAACGATGAAACATGCCCCTCTTTTATTGTCTCCCCTATAAAAGTTCTCCTAACCTTAGCTTCATCTGCTGTCACCCATCCGCCTGAGAGCCGTATAGCACCAGATGGCTGCTGCGGTTCCTGCGATTGATCGTCTGGTTGTTGAATATTTTTCGCAGAATCACTGGATGAAGAAGAATTTTGATTATCTGCATCTGGTTGATAATCAAATTGCCCAGACATAGGATTTCCTGCAGCATCTACTGACATGCCGTAACCACTATGCGGATCGTTTACATAATAAGTAGTCTTTTCTTGCTTCTTTACATAATCATCTACTTCTTCACGACTAGCACCACGAGGATTACCAAAAGCCGTACTTAAATCAGAAAGATCCTGGTAATATTGCCTATAAATTCTGAAATACTCTTCATCAGACATCCTCTCAGAAGTACGATCTTTATTTTCATTACTTGCGTTCTTTACCTTGAAGTATATTATGATAATTATCGGAATAATTACTATAGCTGCAATTACCAAAATTAATGGCATTGAAACAGCAACAACCCCTGGAATTACTGTACACCCTCCCACAAACGGCAGCAAGCTTAATAACCCAAACAGTATCATAGACAATGATCCGCTGGAAATTTTATTGCCATTTGGACCCTTCAGACTATATCTATAGCATACCTGCTTTCCATAGTCCGTTTTAGTTATTAAATGAACGGGGATCCTTATCGGTAAATTGTTATAGAACTCTATTGCCTTAGGATTATGCTTAGAAACATCAAGAGCAAGATAATTGATATTATTCTTTAGAGCAAATTCAATCGCTATTTCAACTAATGTTAATCCTATGCTACGGCCGTGATATGCGGGATTAACAGCCATATAATAGATATAAATAGCACCGTCTTTATTGCCATATACAATATAGCCTGAGGTTATATTATTCTCTTTTTCTAAGCCAATTAAATATTCGGGATTTCCTCGGATTGCCTGCTTAATAATGTTATCCCTAACTATATCTGGACCAAAATCTCTAAATCCTCGTTCAAAACAAAGTTGATTAATTTTAACAATCTGTTCAAAATCAGAAGGTATTTCTTTTTGAGGAATTGATGTTTGCGGGGTTTTTTCATACTTCTCCAGATTAACCAACATATCCAAATATTCAGGATATGCAAGTATATACCTATACCCCATGTAAGGAATATACATCAATCCTTTAAGTGTCTTTACATCTGCACCATTAGCCATGCCCTTAAAGGTATCACGAATCGCAGTCGCAGAAGCGCCACCCGCTTCGGGAAGCTCATAGATATGCTTCAAGGCATGCCCGGTAACATGCTTATTTTTACCTCTTAAAATAAAGATTGCGGATATGGAATGCATTAGCTTATCCATACCCAGCTTATCCGGATTATCTTCTAATTTCTGTATTGTATCCAGGCTTGGCTCTTTGCCATGCTCTTTTGTCCATGCCTCATATTCAGGAGTGCCGCGGAACATATTATCTTGGGGTTGCTGATTATCAGGCAAGAGTTGATTATTAGGATCTTTTAGTTGAACCCATCTGAAGTAATGATCTCCGCCAACAATATAATAAGCATCAATCTTTTGTTTTGGATTAAGCTTTAAGATACGGAAGATGTCTGTTTCTCCGCAATCGCTGATATTCTCAGAGAAGCTAAAGAGCGGAGCAAACAAAGCGATTTCTTCTTTAGCAAGTTCATAACGGTAGCATTCGGTAGCATTCAGGATTGGCTTACGGGTATCTTTGCCGCTTTGGACATCAAAGATAACTTTATCAAGCCCAAGCTCAGCAATTGCTACAAGAGCGCAGTTAATGTGGTCCCAATGCAATGGGTTGGCTGCAACAGGATAAATACCTACTCTTAAGACAGTATTGGTTGACGTTAGTTCTGCTTCGGCCTCTGATACGCGGATACTGACTTCGGGTTTGATCTTTTCTTGTTCGTTGGCTGAAAGGAGGCGCTGAGCAATTTTCGTTAAAAACTTCTCCGTAAGGACAAGACGGGAAGTAAATTCAGGATGATCTAATCCACTATTTAATAAATTAGCCATTTCCTCAAACTGCGCCCTGACGCCTGCCATAATCCTGGCGGTCACCGGATGAGAAGCATAAGTAATTTCTTTAGCCTGCTGGTTCAATGCCTCATAATACTGATGCTCCATATGCTGCTGCATTCTCTCAGGAGAGCTTGTATGCCACTTCCATTCATCAAGATGCTTCCCTTCGATTACCCTATCCCACTTCCAGGCAGTTTCTTTGGCTAATTCTTCTTTTGATTTAGCTGGTTTTTCATCAACCGGCGGAGCCTGTGGCTGAACCGGCTGTTTAGCTGCGTCTTGAGCTTGAGTATTGGTATTCGCAGTTGCAGGAGTTACGGTAGCGGTTGGCTTAGCTACATCTTGTTTCTTGGCCTCTGTGGATACCGGTGTTGCTGCAGTAGCTTCCAAAGAAGAAACAGACAAAGTTGATATAGGATTATTTACTGGAGCAATTGGCATTTCTCCTGCTCTACGATCATAACCCGGTAATGCCTGATTATTTAATTTATTCCATCTAATTGTATGCCATAAAGCAATAAAAGCATCCAATATGGGTACATTCCAAGCGATTCTGTCAAAGAAATCGCTAATTCTGCCTGCATAACGCGCAACTGGATAAGGTAGGTATTCATATTCAGTCACATACCAATCTATTTGTTCAAATTCTTTATAGCTAATTTTGGAAAAATCATTGCCTCCGAGTTTTTTCTTTAATGCATCCTTGGCAAAAGTTAAGGCTTCATCAAAGTTTTCCGATTGCAAATATTTTTCTATATCAGATAATAAATCAATGGCTTCCTTGAATAATACGAATTTCTTTGCCTTTGCTATTTCGGCTTCTACGGCTTTCACATTTTTCTTCTTATTACCTTCTTTATCCTCGGCCTTATCACTCTTCAAGCCCTTAATCACATTACTTAGCAATCCTTCAATCTTCGAAATAAACACATACCCTGGCTGTAATAATCTTTCATAATTAGATAATTCTTGGTCGAATGCATTATAATCTTCTCTGGTAATTATTCTTGATACAGACAATAATTTTATATATTCCTTTGCATCGTTTATTCTCATAAGCAAATCATACGCAAAACCAACTGGTACTGTTTTATCTGAAGAAAAATCTTTATTTTTAAGCTCATCCAATATTGCTTTCTTATCCTTTTTGTATTTATCCGAATCTTCAACTATTTTCATTACTTCAGCCATTAAAACAATGGAAGCCGTTCTATATAATCTTCTAAAATGAGAGTAATATTGAGAGTAAACACTTAATACCTTTGCCGCTCTTTCCTTATTAAGATCAATGCCGACAGCTCTAACTACAGCATTAATTAAGCCAATTTGCTTATCTAAAACTTTCTTCTCAAAAGCCCCCGCCAAAGGCAACTTTGCATTAATAAAATTCAGTTGATCCAAAAATCCCCAAAGCCCAGCGTAAATCATTTGGCCGATATTACCAAGAATGTCTTTCTTAGTAATTCTTTCATTAACGATATAAGTCCCGATCCATGCAGCTATAAACATTGCCATTGGGAAGAACCAAAGCACTAATACATAAGGATGGAAACCTACGAATGCTAAAATTATTGCAGTCCAGAATGCGCCTTGCCTGATAGCATAATCGCTTCTTAGATAATTATCCTGCCACCTTAAATCTCTCTTTAAAGTCCCGCCTTTTGCCGGGTTAGAATCAAATTTAGCCAAACGCTCAGCGCCTAAAACACCAACAGCATCTTCATAAATAAATATCCAATGGACAAAATACCAGAGATTTCTCATGAATATATCTTTAATTGCAATAAGCGAACCGAGAACAAAACCTTTGTGTCTTTCATAGGCATGATTCAATGCTGTACCAAAACTTATTGCCTGAGATTGGCCATCGCTTAAAAGCCACAAAGCTAATGGTAATCCAATAAATAAATTCCAATTGAAAATTAAGTAGAATGCAGTCAGCCATTTCAAATATCTGGTAATATGCGGCTTCTTAAGGTAGAATCCAAACCCATCCCACCAGAAATTATCTATAATATAAGAGATAGTCACTTTGCCGGATAATAACATTTTAATTGGAGTCCTTCCCATTACTGACTCACCGCTATCATTTGCCCATTTAAAACATGAAGTCATATGGGCTAAAATCAAATACATCCAGCTCTTGCCTCTTCTGTAATAACCTGCTCTTTCGCATTCATAACCAAAGCCGCGGAAACGTACTACCGTTTCAGAATCTTCTGCAACATAATCATCTCCGGAAAGGCCTTCTGACCAGCGCATTGCTTTTGTAAGTACCATAAATTTGCCATAAGCGGTTAAGCCGCCCATTAAATCCTTGCCCATTTGAGCATGGAAAGTAAAAGCATTCTCTCCGGAAGGAACAATTCTTCCCAAAATGCCTAAGTCTTCACCTAAATAATGTTCGATCACCGGCACAACAGAACCTAAACGGCGATTATACACAAATTCCGAGATTACTTCAGGGGCTGACCAAATATCTTCTGTCCTGGAATGATGGTCTGCATCAATTAAATCTAGAGTTAAACCAAAACTATAAGCCATAGAAGCTGTTAAAGAATTCCATTTAAACGCATGCACTTGTTCAATCCTCTTCAAACCTATAGTTTTTTCCCTGTTCCAAGTAGCTGTCAAGCCATCTTCAATAACTGCTCTCATTATTGGCTCCAGAGAAGGAGCGACTTTTTTAAGATCTCCATTTTTAGGTTGAGCAGTAATCATGTTTGTTAAGATAGGCTGCAAGAGCGAAATTATACGCGTAGCTTCTTTTTGTAGCTCCGCTTTATCGATAATCCTCTGCATACAAGCATTCCTTAATACCGGAATAAAATAGTATAAATATTCTCTTAAAGTGAATAAATCAGCGTTATAATCTGCATTTTTAAACAATCTCCTGATTAATTTCTCCTGTCGCGCCGTTAAATGCAAATTATTTAACGCGGCGCCTATGTTACGTTCTGCTTTTGATAATTTATCAAATGCTATCTCAAAAACCATACCAAAAGAACCGGAATGCTTAACCATAAGCCTAGAGGTCTTATCTTCTACCAATTGCTCCCTGCTTAAAACATTCATCGCAGGAACTATCATCCTGACAGAGAAATCATATCTTCTTTTAATTTTTAAAGCAGAATAAGAGTTATTCCACAAATCAGCTAAATAAGTATTTGCCCAAGGAACAAGATATTCCATGGCTACTTTATTTATATTGAGGATATTACGCGGATTCTTTGAAAGAGCCTTCATTTGTTCTGCTTCATTTAAGTCAATCTTAATTGTATTTCCTTTAAAATTAATCCCCTCAATCAGCCTTTCAATTAAAGCATTCCAATATGCTGGCTTATATTTAGCCAATAACCCTAATCTTGTAGTTTTTTCTTTAACTCTATTTGCATCAGAATTATCTTGAGTATTAAGATCTTTCTCAGTAAAATACGTATCTTCCTTATAGCCCTGCATGGATACGCAATAAGGCAACAAGCCTCTTAAGGTAACCGGCGGCCTTGGCTTATCCATTCTTACTTGATCATTAGTCCAGCGAATAACTCTGTGCATTCTCTCTTTGGCTGCCTTTTTATCGCCAGCTTTTAAGAATCGTTTTAGCTCTTTAATATCAGTAAAAGTCATTAGTTTTTCAATATAAATTTTTTCTAATAAATTTGCCCATTGGGTTCTCTGTTGCTGTGAAATAAGAAGTTGATAATCCGCAGGATCACTCAAATCTCTTAAAACAGACTCTCTAAATTCAATAATGCGTTCTTGGCCCATGGTTGTCCTGCTTGTACTATAATACCAGCCTTCTGTTTTATCTGTAAACAACATTACCAAGGCCTTGGCTAATTGATACCTAAAGACAACTGCATATATATTCTGCTGTTTATAATGGATAGTTGTGATTACAAATTTAGCTGAATAATGCATTGCGTAAAATGACAATCTGAATGTTTCTAAGATAAGGCCAAAAGCTGTTGCTTTGATAATCCACCTTAGCCATTCAGGTAAAGCGTGGACAGAAGATTCAGGTGACATTATCGCCAAAGCTAAGCCAGTCACTAAAACTAATGCTTGGAGCCCGAGTTGCAATTTATGTAATTTCACTGCCAATATAGCATCAGTAGCTTTAATTGCCTTTGATCTTAAATACCAGAATATTGCTAAAACAGCTAAGTAGCTAAGCGGGATTAATCCAAGCCATGGGTTAACGCTCATATAATATGGCACGCTTAAAACTTCCCATTTATTAATTGCAAGATATGCCAACGCGCTGAAGAAGCCGGTATTAAGCACGACAACTAAACCAACATAGAATTTTTTCTTTATATCTTTAACGTGATCCCCAAATATCTTTTTCGCTGAAAATACCTTCTTTCTGATATCTTTATTGATTATTATTTGCCAAATCGGCATCCAGAATAACAGATAATGCTTTAGACGATGTTTTACCCTTGGAAGATTAGTGGCTCGTTCAATGCTAAAAACCAATGCGCGTATTAATCTCAGCAAGCCCTCATTATCAATCTTCCCACCGTTCAGCAGTCGATTTACCTCGTTATCTAATTTATTTCTTAATTCATTTATCCTATCAGTAATTTCCTTGCCTTTGATGTATAAATTGCCATCTATCTTTAGTTCGCTTTGCCCCAGCAAGAACCTGAATGCCTCATTCCATTCTTCCCAAAGTAAAGACCATTGATGTGTACGATAAATGCCGAATTTATCTTTGACTTTTTCTTGCTTACCCGGCATATTAGGATTAAGCCCTAAACCTTGCTGGTTCCAGAACAAATCGAGCAAGGGCTTATAAATATTCTCTATCAACTTAATTACATTTTGGCCATGAGTAGAATCACTATGCCAACGATTAATCTTGGGATCTCCGCTTATCTTCTTATAAATATATTCTTCGAATCTTCCATTGCCATTTAATGCAACCATATGGGCAGAGATAAACTGCATTAAAACAAATTGTTCTAATGAAACTATCCTCCAACGTTGAACTGGAGTTCCATTTGCTTCCAACCTAACTGCTTCTTTTTCCAAGTCATCGCTGGTTAAAACATACGTACCAGAAGGTGAAATTTCTGCCGGCAAATCTAATTCTTCAAAATCCGGCGCATGCTCAATTGATTTAATAATGCTATCGAACAACCAAGCATTTTCTCCGCAGAATCCTTCCTTGCCCGGTTCAATGCCCAAACCTAAATTGCGGAACATCTTAGACACCTTTCTACGTAACATTTCTTTTACATTTGTTTTTAATAATGTGTTTGCATCAAAATAAGCCGCTGTCATAATAAATGAGAGGAATTTTGCTTTAAAAACTTCTCCTGAAATTAAGCCATAGAATGGCGCAAGTTTATCAAGGGTATCTTTGACTGCATCCAAATCTATCAAGCCCTTCACAATCAAATTCGACACGACTTCTTTAGTACCCTGCAGGTTTAAAATATTTAAGACATCATCTAATAGGGCTAATTCTCTGTATGCGGGAATAACCGCAGCTGAACGCTGTTGTAAACTGTTTTGCAACCTTCTGATGGCCCTGTTCTGCCTCGAGTTGTTTCTTGCTTTGCCAAATAACCAGTTATTATTTAATCCACTAATGCTTCGCGCCAAATCACCTCTAATTGAAGCTACAAAATCGTTAAAGCTAACAAAACCAATCTTGGATTTTCTTCTTTCAGTAATAGCAGTTGCTTCTTTGTGAGCAAAACCGAAATCTTCAAAATCCTTAACCGTCATTTCATTTATATTTGCATTTTTGCTTCTTAAGAAACGGCTGATGGATCGTCTGCGCAATCCTAAGAAAACCAATATTAGAATAATAGGCGTAACAGCCCAAAAAACGATACTCTTTAACCAGCTTGTAACTTCTTCTTTAAATGTAATTGACTCTAAATTAGCAGGAGGCACGACACCCTCGCCCGTCTTGTAAAGATGACCTTCTTTTATTATGCCGTCTTTTAACTCTTTCATTTGCTTAGAGAAAATTTTCTTCGCTTGGCCAAATGACCCGCTATTTACTTGATCATGCAAACTCCACTCTGTCTTATCCGCAGTGACATCATTAAATCTATTTTTATGATCAATTAAAATTTTCCCGTTCTTGACTATAGACCAGTGAGTGCCATTAATCCATTTATCTGCCTTTAGCAATGCGCGCCCGATAGGCCCTTCGTGTTGTGCTTCGTTTTCTACAATTGCATAATAAAGGTCAGAATCCCTTGCGCTTAAATTCACTTGATAATCGGAGTATCTAATCCATTTATCAAATTCAAATGATTCAGTACATAAAGGTATGGCATCCTTCATAAATATCTTCATTCGCGGCCCTGTTATATACTGGCGTTCTTCAAAAGTTACGCCGGTTTTATAATTAAACCCTACAGCATGCGTCTTTACTAATTCTAATTTATCGAATAAAGCCTTATAAATAAACCAATCGCCGTCTTTCCTGTCATATCTTGTTTCTCTTAGAGCGTCGCCATTACGATAAATTATCTGCCCGGGTAAAATTCCAAAAGGCGCATTCGTCTTTTCCCACCACTTATTAATACTCTTATATCCCGTAGGAGCGATATGCACCAATTCCCACCCAAGAGGATTATTTGGAATAAGCAAAGATGCTTCTTCGGAAGGGCTTTTGGTTTTGCCTGTCACATCGATAGTTAATCCTGTCGGATTCCAAGTGCTATTTTTTATAAAAACAGCGACTTTGCCGACATCAATAAGCTGAACCTGAGAGTCAATTCCCAGCTCTTTTAAATTATGCAATAATTCTTTCGGAATAATCTTCTGGGCTTCTATAGCATGATTCTTTGTTTGATTCAAATATACTATAGAAGGCGTTACCAGATAACCTTTAGTAGGAGTTTTATCATCATCTCTATTAAACTGAACCGTTACTACAAGCCCCTCTACTGTTTCAGAAGCAATCTTTCTGCCATAATCATCGTAGTAATCGGTCCAATTCACACCCCAAGCTGGGTGAGCCTTTACCGTAGCTTTCCTTAAGTTATTTGCATCTATGCCTAATTCTGCAATTTGGCTCTTAATCTCTATGGGCAGGCTATTGAATCCGGGTATAGCCATGCCATCTTCATAAGTGACAGTCCATATCAAGCCAGAATCACATTTGGAATTATGATATAATTTTGTCCAGAGAGGCGTTATGCTCTGCCCGACACCTTCAAAATTATTTTCTTCTATCCAGTTACCGAACTTCTTTTCAACTTCTCTCCCCAGATAATCATATTTAATAACGCTTATATAAACATTAGATCTGAGTAAATTATCTCTTTGCGCAACGGTTAATTTATTGCCTTTCGCTATCAATTCCTTTAAGGTGTATTTAGCCCAATCTGAATTATTATTTCGTAAATTAACTATTAATGATGTTGTATTTTTTCCATCAATTGCAATTACAGCAGACCTCTGGATTGTCTCTCCAACTGCTTTATATTCCTTGGCGTCTTGTTTAAATGTCTCTGTGCCAACAACATTATTAGTAATTGCGTCGTAATATATAAACTGCACCTTCTTTTCCGATATTTTCATAACTTCTGTCCCGACATCGGGATCTACGGCATAAACTCTTAAGATTTTACCCTGATCTTTATTCTGTATAAATGATGTTCTCCTTACAAAAACTCTATCTATAACAATATTGCCTGCGAGCTGTTGATGCTCTAAACCTTTGTAATGTATTTGCCCGCTCAAATAAGAGCGGAACAAAGGATACTCGCTTAATTCCCCGCCTAATTCTTGGTAATGGTATATCTCGGTCCCGATTTCGTTATCTTTGGTATCTCGGACGATATATGAAGTAAGGCCTTTTTGTCCCTTATAAGATTTATTCAGATTGATCCTCCATGATTCATAGCCAGTCGTTAAATCAACGGCGAAATAGCGATTTAATTGGAATACATTCTGAGCATCCTTGAGAATCTCTGCAATTATCGGATATTCCCGGCCTGCAAAAGTTATCTTTTTGCCAGTTGTTACTGCCCAGCCGACTTGATCCCTAAGATCAAAACCAACTTCGAAACCGGAATAAATGCGGGAAACATCTAATTTTTTGGCATCTTCTATGGATATATTTAATAGCCCCAAGGCCTCTTCGCCTACAACATCGGATTTTTCATCTAAATTCACGCGGATATTCTTTATTTTGCCATTAACCATATACGGCTCAACAATCACACGTCCCCAGGCATCGTAACCGACATAGTTAATGGTCTCTTCTTCGTTATTGCTTGCAATAATGTAATGCTTGGAGAGCTTGAATTTCTTGATATTATCGCCATATTTTATCTCTTTTATCCCGCCCAATTCAGTAGAATAATACAAAATAGACTTTCCTACAGTACCGTCTAAATTCATGCCATGCACTGGAGCGCCTTCAACGCCATTAATAAGAGCCATAACCCTTGATTTGGCATTATCGGCATTGGGATAATAATATGCAGATACGCTGCCGTCAGTATTAATACGCATTAACATAGAGCCCTTATAAATCTCAGAAGCTAAATCTCGTCTCCTTGTTGAATCTGCGAGTTCTGAGTTGGCAACCCATTGAGTAGCAAAATTGCTCTTTACCAACAGAAGATTATCCCCATATATACTCTTTAAGATACCATCTGCATCGGCATTAAATTCTACGGTGCGAGGATCGCCTGCCGCATTAACAACAACTGACTCAAGCACCGGCCTCCAGCTATTCAGCAGGAATGCTTCTGTTTCGGCATTCTTATCCTTATAGGAATATTCAAAATTTGTCCTTTGCTCGCCAACATCAATTCTTCCGTTAGCTTTATCGGTATCATGGTACCAAACATACTTGCCATTGTCTTTTACCTGTTCGACACGCAATTTCCTCCAGTTTTCTTTTAATTCCTTATCAGTCCAGGCAGTGGCAATAGTGCCGCGGGCCAAATCAGGGTCGTTAATGAAGACGACTACTTTCTCCGCTCCGGCTGGAATCTCAGCGCCGAACTCAACAGGGGTCAATTTATTTCCGATAACAAATAACCTGCCTTCTAAGAATGCGATCTGGCGCTCAAGCAGGTACTGAGGCAATGAAATCGCAAGGCCATCTTTGGTGATAAGCGTGTAAGTATTGCCTTCTATTTTTACAGTAAAGCCATATTTTGCCCAATCATGCGCCACTTCTGCTTCTGTCTTAAATTCCAATTCCCAACGGCCATCATCTGCCGGCTTCGGCAACACAATATATTTATTCCCTAAACCGGTAAGAGCGTTATAACCCGCGTCATTTAACATTAACTGGTTATCTCCGGCAAAATATACAAATAAATAATCTCCACTTGCGTCTTTTACCTTGGCGCCATTATCATCATAAACGAATCTTGACCTCAACTGCCCGTCTCTGGCTAATTTCTCTAATCCTTCAACGGTAAGCTCAGTATAACCATTAACCTTATCAACAACCAAGGCAACGATGCCTGAATTATTATCATTGTAGAATTTATTCATTAATTCCAATACTTCTTCACCGGCCCTGACGATTACGGGGTATTTAACATCGCCGAAATTCCTCACAACATAATCATGCGGCAAGATTAATGTCCTGCCGTCATCTTTACCAATCTTAACTTCTCTATCAACTTCGGTAATACAGACAAAATAACCTTCGCCTGCCCTATATATAATGCCTTCGTAGGCAAGCTCAGCAGCGCTAAGCGACTTTAATGTGCGGGAATTAGCGTAATCTATGACGGAAATGATCAATGCCTTAGCTTTATCCAATCTGTAGCCAAGGCCAGGGACTTGTTTCAAGAGGAGCATTTCTTCAAAAGCAGCTTTGGAAGGAATAACCGGATTGCCGAAGATATCTTCAAATCTTTTGATAAGGAGTTTTTCCGGAACACCGGTTACCAAAGGAGGCCCTGTCTTCTGCGGCAGGAACCCTTCAATATTCGCCTGAGGAGATACATCAACAGGTATGCCTAATAATTCCACATCTTTATCTTTACCTAATCTATACAACGGCCCGAATTTAACTCCAAACCCGTCATATTGCCCGCCCTGGACCCAATTAATACCATAATCAAACTCTGCAGAGGTCTTGGGGAAGAACGGTACCGGGACTTCTAAACCGAACCTTAGTGTTTTCATATCATATTTTCCGTTTATTCCGCCTTCTACTGTAAATGCCACATCTCGAGGAAGTTCTACCTTTACAAACCCAATGGCCTTCAAAGAATCGGTTCCAGCATACATTGTGCGGCCGCCTACTGAGGTTGTAATGCCTTTTTCTTTGCTGGATAAGAAACTCACTGGCGTTTTAAATTCAACTCCGCCGTAGGGATAAAAACTCTTGTTCGCCCACTTTGAAGTGTCCCATTCAGGCCTGAAGAACACTTTCCACATCTTGCCGGTTTTCTTATCTTCCCAGCCAAACCCGACGCTTGAATAAAGCAGCTGCTCTTTGACAAATATTTCATGAGGCAATACTATTTCGTCCCCGTCTTCATTATGGGCGATAATGCCGGCTTTTTCTTTTGCTTCGGTAAAGCTGGCGCCGAAATTCAGGTCGGCAAAATACCCTTTAGCCAGATCATCCCTTATATGAATATCATGCACCTGGATGCTGTTATCTTTGCTTAATGAAACATCTGCATACCCGACATAAGCCAATGAGAGGTTGCCTTTTGAAGCGGCAAAATTATCAAACAATATCAACCTGCGCTCTTTGGTTGATTTGTATTCGCCCGGCTTCATTTCTTTAGAGAAGTTCCTGTCTGCAATGCCGATAGCAAAGAGGTTCATCGCATTCTCTCCCATCGGGGTCCTGATGCCAACGCCTCTCTGATGAGTTTGCGGGGTGCCTTGATACTGCACGCCTACGCTGTATAAATCAATCTTGCTGCCTAAAATCCTGTATAAATCAGTCACCTGCGCGCTGTTGCCTAAGAAATTATCCATCATATACTGGCCGAGGTACCCTTCGGGATTTTCCGACTCAAGCAAATCCTTGATTTCTTTCTCGGTAAACAAAGGCAGGTGCGGGTATTTCTGCTGCAGGCCGGCGAATTTATTGGCGATTTCTTTTGCCTCTTTATATAATGCCTCACGCTGCTTCTGAATCCTCATCGAACTTTCGGCTATCTCGCTGGTCAAATCAAGGACATCATCCCTTGCCGACTGGAATCTTCTTAAAAGCTTAATTCCGTTATTTACTGTCTTTGCCTTGGCATTGATATAGGCGTTTACCTTATCAAGGGTATCGCCTATTTCTGCGCGGACCTCATCCAAATATGCCTGGACCTCAGGCAATGATGCGATATTATCATCCGGGTCAACGACATTCTGAAGAGTATTGCTGTAATCTTCGGCGTTATTTAAATCGGTTTCAGTTGTCTGGACATAGCTTTGGGCCGTGCCAATCAATGAATCTGTTGTCGGGTCATGATGAGCGCCATCCCATGCAGAACCGGTTAATTGCTCATAATGCACCTTGGCATCGATATAACGCACAGTCCAGTAATCAATGGCTTTCTGCTTGATTGCCGGGTCTGGCTCAACGCTATTCATGGCATCCACAACCTGCTGCTCCAGCCAGTTAATGCTCCAATCATTATTCGACTCAAGGGTAGCTGCTTCATCGGTTAAAGAATCTGCGCCGCTGACTGCCTGGTCATGTTTATTCTGATAATAAGATATCCCCTGCTGGGCGAGCATTGCTTTGGTCTGTACATATCTCAACGATTCTTCGGCGTCGGTAAGCTGCTCTCTTGCTGCGGCTAATTGCGCTTCAGTCCATTTCTTGTTTGCTTCTTCGGGGTTCTTGTACCAATCTGCTGACTGAGGAATAATACTTGCCCTGTCCTGCCAAATCTTTATACTATTTTCCGCATCAACAACATCCAGGACAACGTCAATGCTCTGGTCTTTGCTTAAAATTCTGCTCTTATAAATGATTGCCTGCTGCACCTGCTGGTTGAGCTGATTAATTTCATGTTCTTTGGAAACAATCTGTTCATTATAATAACTTACTAACCCCTCATTAACAGGATCATGATTAAGCCAATAATTCATATTATCCTGTAAGCTTGCCAATTCAGCTTGCTCTGCTGTAACCTGATCCCTTAGCGCCGCAATGTCGCTGTCTGCTTTTACTAGAGCCGCCTGATAACGCTCGTTTGCCTTAACCAAATTCTCTTCTCTGTCAGCGATATTCCTATTTAACCAGTCAATTCTTTCCTGCCTCCATACATCTGACTGCTTGATAAGGTATTCCATATACATCTTGTTGTCCAAGTCAATTCTAACCTTCTCCTGGAGCCTTGGTAATTGCTGATAAATATTATTCATCCAGTCAAAATATTCTTTTTGATTCCTAAATTCCTTAACGTTTCTCCCCAAACCATGTATTGCCCTGAAATATTCTTCTAATTCGGAATAAACTGCAGGGGTTTCAACTGCTGCTGCTACTGGATGCTCTTCAGGAACAAGCTTAGAAATATCCTTTACTGTGGATTCTTTTGGAATTACGCCTCCGATAGGAGAAACATCTAACGCGTCAGTGCTCCCATCTTCATTTTCCTTTAATATAAAGGTATCTTTTTCTTCCAGCCCTTCAGGATACTTGATGTGCCTTGAGTATTCAATTACTGCCGGGGCAAAATATTCTTTTCCTTCGGGAGTCATGCCTTTAGCTAAATATTTAGGATGCCAAACCTTATGGACATTTTCTCTTAAGGTGATTGTTTCATACCCGGAGCCGAAATTTACCTCAACTCTTTCTCCTGAGCTGATCCATCCGCCATCCCTTAATGCCTTAAACTGCTCAAATGTCAGGAAGTCAGTAGACGGGGCGTTATTTCTGAATGTCCAGACAATCGCATACGGGACATTGATATCCATTCTTTCAACAAACGCAAATGCCCTCTTGTTAAATTTAAAAGCCGCGCCTTCCAAGTAAACAATCTTTGCGTCTTCAGACAAGGTAATTTCAATCTTTTTGTCGTAAATCTTGCCGTCTAAGGCCTTGTATTCATAGTGAAACTCATATTTAGTGCCTTTAGGCATATTCTCGGTCGCAAGCTCATCCGTGCTGACGCGGAAGGATCTTCCGTTATTAATTATATGCGCTGTAACCTCGCCAAGCTTTCCTTCATACATTAAATTACGCATTACTACCAGCGGCAAAGAAGGCCCGATGATTTCCCTGGTGTAAGGATTGACTCTTGTAGTTACGCTGACAGGGTTGTCGTTGGCGTCATTAACAAAGGCGCCATTTACCTGCAGAGGGACTTTGGCGTATACGGAAGCAGGGATGCTCTGCGGGTTCTCAATAACCGATGCGCACCTTCCATAAGGATCGACCCTAAACCCGTATTTCTGCATGACGCCTCTAAACATCGCATCCAGATTGGAAAAATCCCTAAGTCCGCTGACACGCATTAACTTATGCGGATAAAGCTTCTCTTCCAGATCGGTCTTCCATGGCCACTGGCCGGTCAATCTCAGGAACGGCTCAGTCGGAGCAAATTTATCGCCGTCTTCAACCCGGGTT
>VGKM01000013.1 GCA_016867005.1 Candidatus Omnitrophota bacterium
GATCTATCGGAGAATATGAAAAAATACGGGGGTTTTATTCCCGGAGTGAGGCCGGGACAATCAACCGCGGAGTTCCTTGATTTTGTAATGGTGCGGGTAACTTTGGCAGGGGCAATTTTTATTGCGGTAATAGCAATTTTGCCGGATGCGATTATGGCGGGTTTAAAAGTCCCGTATCTGATAGCATCTTTTGCCGGCGGCACCAGTATACTGATTACGGTCGGGGTTTTGCTTGATACAGTAAAACAAATCGAGTCGCATTTGCTGACCCATCATTACGAGGGTTTTATAAAAGGCGGCCGTGTTAAAGGCAGAAGATGAAGATAATTTTATTAGGGCCTCCGGGTGCGGGTAAAGGAACGCAGGCAAAAGTTTTAGCAAAACAACTTGGCCTTGCGCATATTTCAACAGGCGACCTCCTGCGCCAGAATGTTTCTGATGGCACAGAGTTAGGAAAAGAAGCCCAGGGATATATGAACAAAGGCGCCTTGGTCCCTGATGAGCTGGTAACCAAAATGCTTAAGACAAGGTTTGATAGGCCTGATGTAAGAAACGGATTTATTTTAGATGGTTACCCAAGGACCCTGAAACAGGCAGAGTCGCTTGATGAAATATTGAAAGAAAAGGGTTTTTCAATAGATAAAGCAATTTACCTTGATACCAGCGACAGCGTAGTTATTCAGCGGCTTTCAGGCAGGCTTGTGTGCCGCAAATGCGGCGCGAATTTTCATATTACGAATATGCCGCCTAAGGTCAGTATGGCCTGTGATAACTGCGGCGGAGAGCTTTATCAAAGAAGCGATGACAAGGAAGAAACAATAAAGAACCGGCTTGAGGTTTATAAAAAAGAATCATCCCCGGTAATCAATTATTACGCGGAAAAGCAAAAGCTAGAGCGCCTGCCCGCGGATGGAGAAGCAGGGGCTGTTTTAGAAACTGTAATGTTGCTTTTTAAAAAGCATAATGATTCCCTTAAAGTCAAATAAGGACTTAGAAAACTTAAGAGTTTCGGGGAAAATTCTGGCCCATGTAATGGGTAAGCTGCAAGATCTTATAGATGTCGGTATTGCGACGTCTGAAATTGACAATTTGGCGGAAAAATTAATCAGAAAAGAAGGCGCTATCCCGGCATTCAAGGGCTATAAGGGTTTTCCGGCAAGCGTGTGCATTTCAATAAATGAAGAGATCGTGCACGGCATACCGGGGCCGAGAAAGCTCAAAGAGGGCGATATAGTAAGTATTGATTTAGGCGTAAACCTCGGCGGGTATTTTACCGACGCGGCAATCACCGTGAGCGTTGGCAGGGCCGATCCTAAAACAAGAAAACTTATTCAGGTCGCAAAAGATTCTTTATCCGCAGGGATAAAACAGGCAGCTGTCGGCAAGCACCTGACTGACATTTCATATTCCATACAGAATTTTGTAGAGCGGCACGGATTTTCCGTGGTAAGGCAGTTTGTGGGGCATGGGATAGGCGTTAATCTGCACGAAGAGCCGGAGATCCCCAATTTCGGGCAGGCGCATCAGGGGCCGGTATTAAAAAGCGGGATGGTCCTTGCGATTGAGCCGATGGTAAACATGGGTACATGGGAATCCAGTATATTGGAGAACGGCTGGACCGCGGTAACAGGGGACGGGCTTCCTTCAGCGCATTTTGAACATACGGTTGCGGTTACGGAAAACGGCCCGGAAATTTTGACGAAGTAAAAACAGGAAATGTATGGCTAAAGAAGAATTGATCGAGACCGAAGGCAAAGTAGTCGAGGCATTGCCGAACGCGATGTTCAGAGTTGAGCTTGAAAACGGCCATATCGTATTGGCGCATGTATCCGGTAAAATGCGCATGAATTTTATCAGGATCCTGCCGGGTGATAAAGTAAAACTGGAACTTTCTCCTTATGATTTATCGAGAGGGAGAATAACTTTCCGGTCAAAGTAAGAAAATTTAATAGTCATCAGCTAATGCTGATAGAAGAAAGCTAAAAATGAAAGTAAAAGCATCAGTCAGGAAAATTTGCGATAAATGCAAGATTATCAAGAGGCGGGGGATTGTGAGAGTAATCTGTTCCAATCCTAAACATAAACAGAGGCAAGGATAGGAAAAAGGAGTTAGTTTATTATGCCCAGGATTTTAGGTGTTGATGTTCCCAAGGAAAAAAGGATCGATATCGCGCTTACCTATTTATACGGCGTAGGCAGGCATATGTCCGGCCTTATACTTAAAGAAGCAGGCATTGATGCTGCAAAGCGCGCCAAAGAGCTATCAGAAGAAGAGATTTCGCATATTACCAATATCCTGCAAAAAGGCACCTATAAAGTAGAGGGCGACCTTCGCAGGGAAATATCGCAGAATATAAAAAGGTTGATGGACATAGGTTCATGGCGCGGAATGCGCCACAAAAAAGGCCTGCCGGTAAGAGGGCAGCGCACCAGGACCAATTCCAGGACGCGCAAAGGCCCGCGTAAAGGCGGCATGGCAGTTATTAAGAAGGATGATTCAGCGGCAAAGAAAGCGCCCGCAAAGCCGGCTGGTAAGTAATTTTAATTTAGAGAGGACGAATTAATGGCTACAAAAGAAAAACTGAAGAAGAAAAAAATAGCTAAAGGCATAACTACCGGGATAGCGCATATTCAGGCGAGTTTTAATAATACGATCATTACGATAACCGATAAACAGGGCAATGCGCTTGTATGGTCGACTCCCGGCATGGTCGGTTACGGCGGTTCAAAAAAATCTACCCCTTTTGCAGCTCAGATTGCTGCAACTGATGCGGCAAGAAAAGCAAAAGAAATCGGCCTTAAGGAAATTGAAGTCCAGGTCAAGGGCCCCGGATTCGGCCGCGAGTCGGCAATCAGGGCTTTACAGGCCGCAGGGCTTGTGATTACAGCGATAAAAGATGTAACTCCTATCCCGCATAACGGCTGTCGTCCGAAAAAGAAAAGGAGAGTATAATTTATGGCAAGGTATACTGACGCTGTCTGCAGGTTATGCCGGCGTAATGTAGAAAAATTATTCTTAAAGGGCCCCAGGTGCTATACGGAAAAATGCGCTGTGGTAAAAAGGGCGTTCCCGCCGGGCCAGCATGGCCAGGGCAGGAAACAAAAGCTATCTAACTATGGCCTGCAGTTAAAAGAAAAGCAGAAGGTCAAATGGATGTACGGCGTTTTGGAAAAACAGTTCCGCCGTTATTTTAAAATAGCATCCAAGACAAAAGGCGTTACAGGCCGTGTGCTTTTACAATTATTGGAGAGGCGCCTTGATAATGTGATCTTTCGTTTAGGGCTTTCTACCAGCCGTGTCCAGGGCAGGCAGTCGGTCAGGCATAATTATATTTACGTCAATTCCCGCCGCGTCAATATTCCGTCTTTTATGGTGTCTAAGGGCGATGTGATTGAGGTAAAAGCTAAAGAAGGCCCGGTCAAGAAACTAAAAGAGAACCTGGAATTGAACAAAGACAGGACTGTGCCGTCCTGGCTGGAATTCAATGCCGCAGATATGAAAGCTACGGTCATAAGGTTACCGGAAAAAGAAGATATCCCGGCGACAATCCAGGAACAGTTGATCGTAGAATTGTATTCCAAGTAAAATCTTGGTTAATAATCATTAACCAATTAACAAATAACGAACGGAGTGAGAAGACATGGGTATAAAATGGAGAGATTTTCAACTACCAAAGCGTCTTGAATGCGATGAAGCTACTTACACCAATACCTACGGTAAGTTTTGGGCTGCTCCTTTTGAGAGGGGTTATGGTGTCACTTTAGGCAATTCCCTAAGGCGCGTTTTGCTTTCTTCGATTGAAGGAAGCGCCGTAACGAGCGTGAAATTCAGCGGTGTCCAGCATGAATTTTCTACGATACCGGGAGTTTTAGAGGATACTACAGAAATAATCCTCAATATCAAGAACCTGGTAATTAATTCCCATTCCAAGATCCCAAAGACAATTTATATCAAGAAAGATTCCAAAGGGGAAGTAAAAGCATCGGATATCGAGTCGGATGAGACAATAGAGATCATCAATCCGGACCTCCATATCGCCACCCTCACAAAAGATGTAAAATTCCATGTTGAGATGGAAGTGGCAAAAGGCAGGGGCTATATGCCTGCGGAATTAAACAAAAAAGAAGAGACGACCATCGGAGAGATCCCGATTGATTCGATCTTCAGCCCCGTCAAGAAAGTCAATTTTTTCATTGAGAATACCCGCGTAGGGCAAAAAACGGATTATGACAAGCTGATACTGGAGGTATTTACAAACGGCTCCATCAGCCCGAAAGACGCCCTTCTTTATGCTTCCAATATCCTGCAGCGCCATCTGGATATTTTTGTTAATTTCGGCACTCTCCCTGACGAGGAAGAAGAGTCGGAATTGGAGATGACAAAAGAAGAGGTAGCGCTTTATGAAAAATTACGGCTGCCTATTTCAGAGCTTGAACTTTCAGTGAGAAGTTCAAATTGCTTAAGAGAAGCAAATATTAAGATCATCGCAGACCTGGTGAAGAGAGGCGAGGAAGAGATGCTTGGTTTTAAGAATTTCGGGAAGAAATCATTGACCGAAATAAAAGAGCTTCTGGCAGGCATGGGCCTGACTTTAGGGATGCAGATCGATTCAAGAAAAATCAAGAAGTAAAAATTATAAGGATTAAGACATGAGACATTCTAAGATTCGTCATCAGCTAAACCGGTCCACCAGCTGGAGAAGGGCCACTGTTAATTCTCTTGCAAGGAACCTGTTGATCTGTCAAAGTATCAGGACCACAAAAGCCAGGGCCATGGCAGCAAGGGGCATGGTCGAGGGGCTGATCTCTTTAGGGAAAGTCAATTCTTTGGCCGCAAAAAGAAAAGCTTTTTCTGTTTTGGGCGACCATAAGCTTGTGAGCCTGTTGTTTGCGGATATTGCCCCGCGTTTTGAAAAAAAGAACGGCGGCTATACCCGTATTTTAACACTCGGCAAAAGAAGAGGGGACAACGCGGAATTGGTAATATTCGAATTGACCGAGATCAAGAAAAAAGAAGTGCATAAGAAAGTTAAAAAAGAAAAAGAGGCGCAGCCTGAAGACCAAGCCAAGAAATCAGAACCGGCAAAAGAAGAAACACACAAAGAAACAAGGCCGCCTATTGAGAAAAAACCTCCGAAGAAATTCCTCGGCGGGATAAAGAATATATTCAAGAAGGAAAGAGACTCGCTCTAATCAGATTATTAATTAATTCCAATGATGATTCCAATGCGGGTTTGGAACATTCCAAACCCGCATTGGAATTTGAATTAATTATATGCGTATAGATACCAGATTATCGGAACGCTTAAGAAAAATAAACCCCTCCTCAACGCTTGCCATAACTTCAAAAGCAAAAAAATTAAGGTCAGAAGGCGTAGATGTCGTAACTTTAGCCGCGGGAGAACCAGATTTTGATACTCCCGATTATATTAAAGATGCCGCGATCCTTGCAATAAAGGACGGATTCACTAAATATACGCCTTCAACGGGTACTGCCGAATTAAAAGATGCCGTAGCCAGGAAATTCAAAAAAGATAACGGCTTGGATTATACTCCTTCACAGGTTGTGATCTCTGACGGCGCAAAGCACAGTATCTTTAATGCATTGTTTGTGCTTGTAAATAAAGGAGAGGAAGTCCTGATACCGTCTCCTTACTGGGTAAGTTATCCCGAGATGGTAAAACTCTGCGAAGGAACCCCGCGTTTTATCCCGACTCTTGCAAGCGATAAATTTAAAATCAATATTAAAGAGCTTGAAAAATACGCCTCTAGTAAATCAAAAGTACTTATCCTGAACAGCCCGTCAAATCCCACCGGTTGCGTTTATACGAAAGAAGAGCTTGAGCATATCGCCAAATTTTGCATACAAAAAAAGATTTTTGTGATATCGGATGAGATTTACGAAAAGATCATCTTTGATAATATAAAACATACCTCAATAGCTTCGCTTGGGAAAGCCATTTTCAACCTGACAATCACAGTTAACGGCCTGTCCAAGAGCCATTCGATGACCGGCTGGCGCATAGGTTATCTTGCCGGGCCGCAGGACGTAGTAGATAATATTTCCAAACTTCAGGACCATTCGACAAGCAACCCCTGTTCGATCTCTCAGAAGGCAGCGCTTGCCGCTTTAAAAGGAAACGACGATTTTCCTAAATATATGTGCAGTGAATTCCAGAAGAGAAGGGACTATTGTTTTGAGCGCCTGTCAAAAATCAAAAAGATCGCTCCGCTTCTGCCTGAAGGGGCATTCTATATGTTTTCGGACATATCAAAAACAAAGCTTGATTCGGTGGCCTTTGCAACGCGCCTTTTAGATGAGGCAAAGGTTGCGGTTATCCCGGGAGACGGATTTGGAAATAATAAGTTCATGCGCATAAGTTTTGCTACAGGCATAGAACAGCTTAAAAAAGGGATGGACAGGATCGAGGAATGGGTAAATAAATTATGATGCCTAAGACTATCGCAGAGAAAATATTATCAAATCATTCCGGGCGCGATTTAAAAGCAGGCGATTTTGCATTATGTAAAATTGATTTTGCGTTCGGCCAGGACGGGACTTCTTCTATTATCATTGACAGAGTCAGGGAATTGGGTTCGTCGGTATTAAAAACAGATTTTTGTATGGTAATCGACCACAGCGCTCCTTCTCCGAGCGAGGGCGTTTCGCGCGTGCATAAAAAGATGCGCGGTTTCAGCGCTGATTTTAAAACGGCGCTTTTTGATATCGGCTGCGGTGTTTGCCATCAGGTGATCCCCGAATCAGGCAGGATACTTCCGGGAGACCTTGTTTTCGGCGCAGATTCCCATACCTGCACATACGGCGCATTAGGGGCATTTTCTACCGGAGTCGGCTCAACTGACCTTGCGATTGCTTTAGCTACCGGAAAGAATTGGCTAAAAGTACCTGAAACGATCAAAATAGTGATAAAGGGAAAGGTTCCGGAAGGCATAACTGCTAAGGATATAATATTACATATTATTACAGATATAAAAGCAGACGGCGCAACTTACAAGGCAGTAGAATTTTACGGACCGGTAATAGATAAACTAAACATGGACGGCCGTTTCACTATGTGCAACATGGTTGTAGAGATGGGGGCAAAAGCAGGCTTTATGCCCGCAGATAAGATCACTGCAGAGTGGCTCGGCCCGCGCATAAAAGGGAAAAGAAAGATAATCCCCGTGGCAGCAGATAAAAATGCTTTATATTCCAGGATTTCGGAGTATGATATATCAGGGCTTAAACCTCAGGTTTCCCGTCCCCATAGTGTAGATAGTGCAGTAGAGGCCGGCAGCCTAAAAGAAATAAAAATAAACGAAGCATTTATAGGCACTTGCACTAACGGAAGGATTGAGGACTTAAAGTTAGCCGCAAAGATATTAAGATCAAAGAAAGTTTCTTCGCAAGTAAGGTTTATAATCGCTCCCAGTTCCCGGGAAATCTTTCAGGAAGCGCTCAAACTGGGGCTTGTGGAAGTATTCATAAAAGCAGGTGCTGTAATTGTTTCTCCCGGATGCGGGCCGTGTGTCGGAACGCATAACGGTATCCCTGCTGACGGCGAAGTAGTGATTTCTACTGCGAACAGGAATTTTAAAGGCAGAATGGGCAATCCTAGCGCGTTTATTTATCTGGCGTCTCCCGCAACTGTTGCTGCTTCGGCCATTACGGGAAAGATTACTGATCCAAGAAAGTTCTTATAGTTATATATTATAAACCTCGTAGGTTTAAATGTGTTTTTAGTTCTCTTAACCTGCGAGGTTGAGAAGGTAGGAGGCCTACAATGGAAATCAGGGATTTATTATTGCTTTGTATCGAAAAGAAAGCCTCGGATTTGCACTTAACTGAAAAAGAGCCGCCCATATTGCGCATTGACGGAAAAATCCACCGCACAAATACTCCCCCGATGTCCAAGGACGAATTAAAGAAAATGATCTACAGCGTCCTTACCAATCCCCAGAAAGAAAAATTTGAACAGGAATTGGAACTTGATTTTTCCCTTGCCTTGCCCAGTATGGATAGGTTTAGAGTCAACGTCCATCTACAAAAGGGTTCAGTCGAAGCAGCATTCAGGCGCGTGCCTTTAGTTATCCCGACTATTCATGACCTGGGGCTTCCGTCGATAGCGCTTGACCTTGCGCGCAGGCCGAACGGACTTGTTTTAGTTACGGGGCCGACCGGTGTCGGTAAAACTACGACGCTTGCCGCAGTCATAGACCTCATAAATAACGAGAGAGAATGTTTAATGGTCTGCATTGAGGATCCGATTGAATTTATTCATATTAATAAGAAAAGCATTATCAAGCAAAGAGAAGTTTATGCTGATACGCATTCTTTCGCGGAAGCACTAAAGCATACGCTGCGCCAGGACCCTAATGTTATCGTAGTCGGTGAAATGCGAGATTTGGAGACCATCTCTACTACTTTAACAGCGGCGGAAACAGGCCATTTGGTTTTGGCAACTTTGCACACGCCTGATGCGCCACAGACGATCCAGAGAATCATAGATGTTTTTCCGCCCCACCAGCAGCAACAGGTCAAGCTTCAGCTTGCGGATTGCTTGCAGAGTGTTATTTCGCAGCTCCTGCTTCCTAAGGCAAGCGGCCCGGGCCGCGTATTGGCAACCGAAGTAATGGTTGCTACGGCAGGTATCAGGAACCTTATCCGTGAGCAGGAAATTGAGCAGATCCCGACCCTTATTCAAACCGGCAGCCAATACGGCATGAAGACCATGGACAAATGCCTCAAAGAATTATTCCAGCAGGGAATGATCACTTTGGATGCTGCCATGTCTAAAGTCAAGAATATCGACGAATTCAAACAGCTATAATGAGAATTGAAGGGAAATCCATAAAATTAGGGGACAACATCAATACGGATTTTATCATTTCCGGAAGGTATAAATTTGCCATTACCGATATGAAGGAACTGGCAAAGCATATTATGGAAGATATTGACCCGGATTTTCCTTCAAAGATCGTGCCCGGCAAATCCATTATTGTAGCCGGAAATAATTTCGGAATGGGCTCGTCCCGTGAACAGGCGCCGCTTGTGATCAAAGAATCAGGGATAGTTGCCGTTGTTGCCAAATCATTCGCTAGGATCTTTTACCGCAACGCCTTTAATATCGGCCTAGCGCTGGTCGAGGTTGATACCGCAGGTATCAGTGAAGGCGATGAATTATTGATAGATTTTGACGAAGGTAAATTCAAGAATTTGACAAAAAATACGGGATCAGACATTAAACCCCTTCCTGAGTTCATGCAGAAGCTGCTTATGGAAGGCGGTGTGGTCAATTATATTAAAAAATACAAAGAACTAAAGGTTTAAAATGAGCCGTAAGATCACTCTTATCCCCGGAGACGGCATTGGCCCTGAAGTAGCTCTTGCCGCAAAACGCTGTATTGATGCAACAGGGGTAAAAATCGAGTGGGTTGAAGTTATTGCGGGCGAAGGCGCGTTAAAAACATGCGGCGAGCTCCTGCCGGAAAATGTCTTAGAATCGATCAGGAAGAATAAAGTTGCTTTAAAAGGGCCGATAGTCACGCCTATCGGAGGCGGGTTTCGTTCCGTAAATGTAGCAATAAGGCATGCCCTTGATTTATATGCCTGCGTCCGCCCCGCAAAATCTTATACCGGAGTAAAAAGCAGGTATCAGGATATAGACCTGGTGATTATCAGGGAAAACAGCGAAGACCTATACGCCGGTATTGAGTTTGAAGAAGGAAAACCAGAAACAAAATCCCTTATCGAACAAATCCAAAAAACCAGCAAAAAGGCGATCCGCCCGGATTCAGGGATCTCCATTAAGCCCATCTCCAGGTTTGCTTCAGAACGGATCATCAAATTCGCCTTTGATTACGCGCTGAAAAACAACCGCAAAAAAGTGACCGTGGTCACAAAAGCCAATATCATGAAATTTACCGACGGCCTTTTTCTTAAAACCGCCCGCGACGTGGCTAAGGGCTATGAAGGCAAGGTTATTTTTGAAGAAGCGCTGGTCGATAATATGTGTATGCAGCTGGTGCAGAAGCCCCATAATTTTGACGTTTTAGCGCTGCCTAATCTTTACGGCGATATCCTGTCCGACCTTTGTGCCGGTTTGATCGGAGGATTAGGTATTGCCCCCGGCGCAAATATCGGCGACGGCATGGCAGTTTTTGAGGCCGTACACGGCTCTGCCCCAAAATATACCGGACTAAATAAAGTTAACCCCACGGCAATGATTCTTTCAGGCGTTCTAATGTTAAGATACATTGGAGAAACAAAAGCCGCGGAACAATTGGAAAACGCCGTAAAAGAAGTCATTGCCGCGGGGGAGTTTGTTACGTATGATTTTAAGGCCAACCGCGATGACCCGTCTGCCGCAGGCACCAAGGAAATGGCGGACGCCATAATTAAAAAATTAAAATGAAAATTACCATAATCGGCGCAGGAAATGTCGGCGGGACAACTGCTATGCGCCTTGCTGAATATGCGCTAGGCGATATTATGCTTATTGACATAGCGCCTGGCCTGGCTAAAGGCAAGGCACTTGATTTAGAGGATTCCCGCGCGTTATCAAAATGTAGTTTTAATATT
Source organism: Candidatus Omnitrophota bacterium (assembly GCA_016867005.1). GTDB lineage: Bacteria > Omnitrophota > Gorgyraeia > Gygaellales > Profunditerraquicolaceae > VGKM01. The sequence continues at coordinate 10,583 of VGKM01000013.1, forward strand.
CAGGGAAGCGAAAATATCAGAGACCTGAAGGATTCTGATATTATTGTCGTAACAGCTGGCCTTGCGCGGAAACCCGGGATGACCCGTGAAGACCTCGCAAAGAAGAACGCCTCGATTCTAAAAGATATCTGCCTTGAGATAAAGAATTCCGCCGGTTCTGCAATAGTGGTTATTGTCACTAATCCCCTTGACTTAATGACATATTATGCGCTGAAAGTTACTAATTTCGAGCCGGCTCAACTTTTTGGCATGGGTGTTAGTTTAGATGCAGCGCGGTTTGCGAACCTGGTTGCCAAGGAGCTGAATATTTCTCCTCTTGATGTGGAGGCCGCTGTTATGGGTATCCATGGAGAAGGCATGCTTCCGATGCCTGCCTTTTCTACAATAAAAGGCGTGCCTTTGGTAGAATTTTTTCAGCCCGATAAGATCGCAGATTTAGTCAGAAGGACTGTCGGTAGAGGCGCTGAAATTGTCTCACTCCTTGGTTCAGGAAGCGCGTATTTTGCTCCTTCTGCGGCAATCGCAAGTATTGTAAAAGCAATTGCAAAGGATGAAAAGCGCACGGTTAATGTCTCTGCTTATCTGAATGGAGAATACGGCATCAAAGATGCTTGTCTGGGCGTGCCTGTGCGTTTGGGAAAAGGCGGTATAGAAGAGGTCATTGAACTTGAATTAGATAAGCAGGATTTGGAAGAGTTAGCCAGATCAGCTGCTATTGTTAAAAAGCAATATCATGGATTATGATTTGGTGGTAATCGGCGCCGGCTGGGCAGGTTTTAATGCTGCAAAAAGGGCAAAAGAGCTTGGCCTTAAAGCCGCATTGGTCGAAAAAGATAAAATCGGCGGCACTTGTTTAAACCGCGGTTGTATCCCTACAAAAGCGCTGATCCAATCTGCAAAAGTTTTTTCTCTCCTCAAGAAATCATCAAATTTCGGCGTGAGAGCCGATAACCTGCAAATTAATTTTTCTGAAGTCCGGCTGCGCAAAGAGAAGATCATTTCTTCTTTGAGCAAGGGCATTGAGTTTATGCTTAAGGGCATAGATATTATACCCGGCGAAGCAAAAGTCATTTCAGGCAACTGTGTTGAGGTAAGCGGTAGGAAAATTGAAGCCAAATCCGTGCTTATTGCCAGCGGCTCAAGGCCCATTGAGCTTAAAAGTTTTAAATTTGACGGTAAGAAAATACTTTCAAGCGACGATATCCTTGAATTGGAGAAAATTCCCGCTTCACTATTGATTATCGGCGGAGGGGTTATCGGGTCTGAATTTGCATCGTTGTTTTCTAATTTAGGGGCGCAGGTTACCTTGGTTGAAAAATTGCCGCAGCTCTTACCAGGAGAAGATAGTGAAGTCGCCAGGAAGCTAGAGCAGATATTTAAGAAAAAAGGGATTAAGGTAAATACCAATACCGATGCAACTACGCTTAACTTAGCTGATTACAGCCAAGTTTTGGTTTGCGTGGGGAGGGTGCCTGTAGAAAAGATCGAAGTCGATGAATTTTTAAGGACAAAAGATGCAGGTGTCTTTGCGGCAGGCGACTGTACCGGCAAGATCCAGCTTGCTCATTATGCGGCTTATCAGGGAAAAATTGCTGCAGAGAATATTGCAAACCCGCAGAATTTGAAGAAATGTGATAATGCCAATATCCCAAGCTGCATTTTTACTGACCCTGAGATCGCCAGCGTCGGCCAAAAAGAAGGCCAAGTGCATCGGTTTGATTTTCTAGGGAGCGGCATGGCGCGGATATTGGATGAAGCAGAAGGTTTCATAAAAATAATCTCTGAAGAATCAAGCGGCAGGGTTATTGGCGCGTCGATAATCGGGCCGAAAGCCACGGAATTAATCTCTGTATTAACATTGGCGGTATCAGGCGCTCTTACGGTGCCCCAGTTAAAAAATACCGTTTTTGCGCATCCTACTTTATCAGAATCAATCCACGATTGCCTTTAGATTATGGAGCTTAAATTATACGATTTAGGCCTTGTTGATTACCTGCCTGCATACGAATTTCAGAAGAAAATATTATCTGATATTAAAAATGGCTTTCTTTGTTCAGCTTTAGTGGTCTGTCGGCACAATCCTGTGATTACTCTGGGGAGGACTGCTGACAGAAATAATATTCTGTCATTGCGAGGAGCCGAAGGCGACGAAGCAATCTCGATTCCTATTGTTGAAACAGAGCGCGGAGGCGATGTTACCTATCATGGCCCGGGGCAATTAATTGTTTACCCGATTTTTAATTTAGCGCTTTTAAAGAAAGATATCCACTGGTTTCTGCGTTTTTTGGAAGGCGTAATCATTGATTTTTTATTAGATTTTGGAATTAGCTCAGAGAGGGTTCCCGGGAAAACCGGTGTTTGGATAAAAGGCAAGAAGATCGCTTCGATAGGGATCAGTATCAGGAATTGGATAACATTTCACGGCTTAAGCTTAAATGTCCTGGAAAATGATTTGGCTAATTTTGGCACTATAAGGCCATGCGGCATGGATATAGAGATGGCGTCAATGGAAGGAGTTTTGGGCCATAGAATCGAAATAGAAGAAGTAAAACAGTGTTTAATTTCTAAATTTCAGGAGGTGTGTTATGGATGTGATCTTACCTGCTTTGACCGAAGGCGTTGATAAAGCTACTGTTACCTACTGGTATTATAAAGTAGGGGAGAAAGTAAACGAAAAGGACGATTTAGTGGAGTTAAGCACTGATAAAGCCACTTTTAATCTTCCTGCTCCTGCCAGTGGCACGCTTTCAAAGATATTCATCAGCGAAGGAGATGTTGCTCAGGTAGGCGACGCTCTCGGCACAATAGAATAACCAACTTCCACGACCTCGTAGGTCTAACCCTGTCCCACTCTAAAAGTGAGACAGGGTTTAATTTTACTTGACATCATAAGGTTTTACTAGTATACATATGATTATCTAAAATATGCTAAAAAAGGTGGTGGGTATGAATGAAAAACAAGAAAAAGAAATATTGACCGCCAAAGAGGTGGCCGACTACCTTAATCTGCACCCATTGACAGTCCATAAGTATGCCCGTCAGGGCAAAATCCCGGCATTTAAAATCGGGACGGACTGGAGATTCCACAGGAAATACATCGAGCGTTGGATTAAGGAGAAAATGGGGAGCAACCTAAAAGGCAAGGAAGCGAAGAAATCGCTGTTCTAAAAATGAAAAAATTCGGATATTTCATCCATCCTATAGACGCAAGAGAGCTTAGGAAATTCACAAATCCTTTTACGGCACTCTTCGGCATATTCAGGAAGAAGGAAAGCCGTTTTGCCATTTATCAGATCAAAAACCTCCCCTCAAAAGGCAGCCAAAGCATTGAGGGGTTTTTTATTGCTTTGCCTGAGATGTTTCAGCTTTCGCCAAACCGGGAAACGCTTATTATGGAGAGAGTTATGGATGCGGTAGAGGCAGCAAAAAAACTGGGCGCGGATATACTTGGGCTCGGCGGTTTTGCCGGCCCGCTTTGCGATAAGGGTTATACGGCTTTTAAAAGGTCCGAGATCCCGTTAACAAGCGGAAGCGCTTATACTGCCTGGTCAATATTTGAAGCAATCTACAGGATAACAAAAGCAAAAAACATCGATTTAGCCAAACAAAGCATTGCTATAATTTCGGCAACCAGCGCAATCGGCTCCCTGTGCGCCAGGAAACTCTCTGGCTTTTGTGCCAAGATAATACTTTGTTCATCGGATAAGGCAAAACTTCCGCATCTTCAGGAAGAAATTGCGCATTTGGGGAGCGCAGAACTAGTTGTTGAAAAGAATCCCGATAATGCCGCCTCCGCAGCAGATATCGTCATATGGATTGATAAGAATCTAGTTCATTTTAAAGCGTTGAATTTGACCGTAAAGACGGGCCTGGTAAAATTGCCCCGCAGTTTAAAGTCCGGCTTAAGCTTATTCCCGGCTAAAGGGATAATTTCTGCTTCGCTTGCAGAGACAATCCTTTTAACCCTGGAAGGAAAACTTACAAACTACTCTTTCGGCGACAATGTAAATCCTGATAAGATGACGGAGATCGCCGATATCGCAGCCAAATACGGCTTTGAGGTCTGGCTGCCCGAAGCGCCGCTATTTTAAAATGGCTCAAGATACATAATAAAAGTTGTATTCCAGCTTGACAAAACAACTTTTATGCTGTATAGTTCTTATATGGATATTATAGCCAATTATCAGCAAAAGGTGTTAAAGCTTTTATCCGGCAAGATTGAGGGTTTTTATCTTGCCGGCGGGACGGCGCTGTCTTTGTATTATTTTAACCACCGCCTGTCGGTGGACCTGGATTTCTTCACTCATGATTTTAAAATTTCAAGAGTTGAAGAGATCGCCGGGCTTATTTCAAGCGGCCTGAAAAAGAATATAAAGCTCATCACGCGCCTGTCAGATAAAGATAAAGCGCAAGTATTGGTATACTCTCTGGATTTAGGCAGGGGCAAGTCGTTAAAAATTGATTTTGTCCATGATTTTATTAAATTTATAAAAGCCCCTAAATTAATTAACGGGGTTAATATTCTTTCGTTAGAAGATCTTTATTTGAGAAAACTCAGCGCTATATTGGGGCATTCGGCAATAGAGGATGACATTGGCAGGAAGGTTGCAAGGGGCGGCAGGCAGGAAGCCAAAGATTTTTATGATTTATACTGTTTATCTCAGATATTTATGAGGTTGTCTGATTTTGCCGGCAAGTATGGCAGTCCTCTTATCCGGGAATCAATCATAAGGTGGTTTCGCTCGTATAAGCGGTTTGATATGAAAACAGGGCTTTTAGAGCTGGGTTTGAAGAAAGACGTTGATTTTAACGATATCGAGCGCCATTTTAAGCGCGAGGTAGATAAAATTATCGAGAAAGAGGTTGGATAAAAATGGTTTTATCTAAGGATTGGCTTTGGGACAAGAAGGTTTCTATCGGGGCGGCAAAAACAATATTGGGCAACCCGCGGGATAAGCATTTCTTGAGTTTTGCGGGCAGCCTTCTTTCCAGAAAAAACATACCCAAAGAGGTATTTAAATATTACCTGAAGCGCCGGGATTTTGTGTTGAATTGGAACAGGATAAAGAGGCAAATGCGCAAGAATTCGTGGAACGACCCGCGGATTGAATATTGGCAGGCAATATACGAGAAATTGCGGGAAAAAGATGAATTTAAGAATGTCCGCCTTTTTAGAGAAGAAAAAGCAGAAAGGC
>VGKM01000014.1 GCA_016867005.1 Candidatus Omnitrophota bacterium
AATCGGCCGTGTTTTCGAGCGCATGGAGATTTTAGGCAAAGCAGCTCGAGTATTTTTGGGAATCCCAAGGCCGAGACCGTAAGGGCTCGGCAATTTGGGACGGCGATGCTGTCCGAGTGGTTTTTGCTAGAGCAAAAACCACGAGTTCAGCAGCCGCCAAAAATACGAGAGACCTTTGCCGTGTCCCGCGAATGCGGGACAAAATCGACCTGAGCGAGAAAATACGACAGATTCATCAAAGAGCGTTTTTGAGAAAATACAGACAAGACAGACACGTAAGAAATTATCGGACTGAGCGAGAAAAAATGCATATTGCAATATGCGCGCTTTTTGCTTATAATAGTGCCTTAAACAAGATAAAAGGAGTATTACGATGCTTAAACAACTACGGCACAAGAAAACGGCAAGAAAAATATGGATCACCCTGGCGGTGCTTGTATTGCCGGCATTTCTTTTCTGGGGGTTCGGCAGCATGGTCCGCAACAATGACGGGGAAAAGTTCGCAGGCAAAATAAACAACAGGAGCATCCCCGAAGAGGAATTTGACGAATCGCTTTCTGCGGTAAGGAACCAGGCGATCATCCAGTTCGGAGATAAATTTTCTGAAGTGCAGAATATCCTGAACTTAAAACAAGAGGCATGGGACCGCCTTGTACTCTTAAAAGAAGCGGAAAGGCGCGGAATAAGTGTTTCAGATAAAGAAGTAATAGATTTTGTGCAGAGTTATCCTTTTTTCCAGGATAAAGGCGCTTTTAACAACCGGATTTACGGCCAGATGCTGCAATTTGTTTTTCATACGCAGGCACGTGTCTTTGAGGAACAGGTAAGGCAAAACCTGAAGATCGCAAAACTCTTCAGGCAGTTTACGGAGAAAATCACTGCCAGCGACGAAGAGACCAAAGAAGAATATAGGAGGCAAAACGAAACTCTGAGCGTCGATTATATTGCTTCGCTGCCTTCGGACTTTAGCAAAGAAATAACCCCCCTTCCGGAAGATGTAAAAAAATATTTTGAGAAAAACTCATTTCAGTTTAAGGTCCCGCTTACTTTTAATATTTCCTATATAGAACTGATAGCAAAAGACGCCGATGATACCGCGACAAAAGATAAGGCCCGCTCTTTGTTCCTGCGGCTTACAAAAAAGGAAACGCTTGATAAAGTGGCAAAAGACAACGGCCTGACAGTAAAAGAAAGCGGCTTTTTCCCTGAAACAGGGCCCATCCCCGGCATCGGTTGGTCTCCGCAGGCATTAAATCTGATCATTAAAGCGGTTCCCGGACAGCACCTTAACCCAATTCATATCGATAAATCATATTATCTTATCCTGCTTAAAGAACGCAAAGAACCGTATGTGCCTGATTTTGATGCCATAAAAGACAGGGTAAAAGAAGCTTTGATCAAGGAAAGGTCTCTGGAGGCGGCAAAAGAAAAAGTAGAAAGTTGTTTTAAAGCTCTGAAAGAAATGCTTGCCTCAAACCCTAAGGACGTTGATTTCAATAAAGCTGCCAAAACATTCGGCTTAAAGTCCAGCTCGGCCGGCCCTTTTAAATACAGCGGTTATATTGAAGGGGTCGGGGCTTCGGATATATTCTGGGATGCCGCGGACAATCTAAAAGGCCAGGATATAAGCCCGGTTTTAGAAATGCCGAGCGGCTATTATATCATTAAATTGAAATCCCGCTCTAAAATAGACGATAAGAAATTTGAACAGGAAAAGGAAGAATTCAAGCAGAAACTGCTGTCGCAGAAAAAACAGGAGGCCTTTAATAAATTCTCCGAGGAATTAAAAAGCAAAGCTGTCTTAAAATAAACCACAAAAAAATCCCGCTTCCGTAAATAAGAAAGCGGGATTTTTTATGCCTGCTTTAAAGTCAGCTCACATGAATAGCCGTTACCGGGCACTGATCTGCGATTTCTTTTAGGTTATGTTCGGGGCACACTTGAGATTTTACATGCGCGATCCCGTCGCCCTGGACCTGGAATACTTCCGGGCATGCCTGTTCGCACAATCCGCATCCTACACAAGTTGCTGCATCAACAGTTACTTTAGACATTATCGCTTCTCCTCGTTTAAAATTATCTTTCCAATAAATTCTCAAACATCTCTTCGTGAGTCACTTCTTCAGACAATATGTGAGTCACTAACTGATGCGTAACAACATCCTTGCCGAAGGTCTTCTTGGCAATCTTATGATATACCTCAATTGCCTGCGCCTCTGCCTCGGTAACGATACGGATTATCCTGTTAATGTCGGCGGTGTTCTTCGGCGGCATAAGATAAGGCGCGTTGGCATTCTTTTCCAGATCCATAGGATTGGCAACCGGCACTCCTCCGAGCTTGGTGATTAAATCAGCTAATTCCGTAGCATGCTCCAGCTCGTCTTTGGCTATTTTTTCCAGAAATTCGGCCATATCTTCGTAACATTTCCCGGAAACAACTTTTGACATATACCAATAAAGATAAAACGCCAGCCATTCATCGCAATATGCCTTATTTAAATCGTGCACCAGGTCTTTTAAACTTACATCAACAATCGCCCTCGCTTGTTTTCCCATAGTCCTTAACCCTCCTTAAAATAGCCCTGCAAAACGCAAGCTAACTGCCTGCCTCGGTTTGCAGTTTTAACCCATACTTCTCTATATTATAATCTGCTATTGCCTGAATCTTTTTGATTTCTTCAGGATTTGAAAGCAGATGCTTAAATCTTCCCTGCACTTTTAAATATTCTTCAACCGGTTTTGCGGATATCTTGCGCACGGCGGATAATTTTCCTGATTCATATTCTATCAAAGGATAAAGCCCGCACTCAACAGCGAGTTTTCCTACCTCAATGGTCAAATTCGGCTCGTGCCTCCATCCCAGGGGGCAGGGCACATGGATCTGTAAATATTTCGGGCCCTTAATGCTGAGCGCCTTCTTGACTTTTCTCTGGATATCCTGGGGGTAACCCGCCGAAGCGGTTGCAACATAGGGAATACCATGGGCATTTGCAATTTCAGGCATCGGTTTTTTAGGCCGGATGTTCCCGCTTGATTTTTTTCCCGATGGGCTTGTTGTGGTATTTGTATCAAAAGGCGTCAGCCCGCTTCTTTGCACGCCGGTATTCATATATGCTTCATTATCATAACAAACATACAGGATATCATGGCCTCTTTCCAGCATGCCTGATAATGCCTGCAAGCCGATATCGGCGGTAGAACCGTCTCCGCCCTGGGCGATCACATTGATTGAATCTTTCTTTCCTAAATATATTAATCCCGCTTCAACGCCTGATGCGACTGCCGCGGCATTTTCAAACAAAGAATGGACCCACGGGACCCCCCATGCGGATTCGGGGTATGCCGTTGAGAAAACCTCAAGGCAGCCCGTATTATTGACGACAACGGTATTTTTTCCGGCTGCATCAATGACCATGCGCGCTGCCAGTGATTGGCCGCATCCGGAACAAGCAGTATGTCCTGCGGATAATAAATTATTATTCATATTTCTCCTTCAAAAGCTCTGGCTTTAAATCAATAAATTCTTCCTGTAATTCTTTTGCCGTCAACAGGCGGTAAATTTCTTTAATGGAATCCTTGGTAATATCCCTGCCGCCTAAACCGGCAATAAAACTGCTGATGACCTTAGGCGCTTTTTTCTTCCCGAAGAAAGCTGACCTTATTTCGCTGGCTAAAGGCGCATATGAGCCAAGGGACACCGCCTTATCCAGGACAGCAACCTTTGGCACGTCCTTTAAAGAATTACAGATCGCATCAACCGGGAAAGGACGGTAACTGACTATCTTTAACAGGCCTACCTTCTTTCCTTTGGACCTTAATTCATCCACTACGTCTTTTATCGAACCGCAAACAGAACCCATGGCAATGATCACGCGTTCCGCGTCTTTTACCTGGTAGGCCTCAACCAGGCCGCTGTAATTACGGCCGAAATCCTTGGAAAAATCCGCTATTGCCTGAGGGATGATTTTTAAGCAATCCCCCAATGTCTTCTGAATGGCATACCTTGTTTCCATATAATAATCCGGCCCGACTAACGGGCCGATAGTCATCGGATCATCTACATCAAGTTTATAAAGCGCTTTATAAGGAGGGAGGAATTTGTCTACCTGTTCCTGTGAGGGGATATCTACTGTTTCTATGCCGTGCGTAAGGATAAAACCGTCCATACAAACCATTACCGGAAGCATTACATCTTTATCTTCACTGATCTTGTATCCTATGATATGCAAATCCACTGCTTCCTGGATATCTTCGGCATACAACTGTATCCATCCTGCATCACGCAAGGATATTGAATCCTGCTGGTCGTTCCAGATATTTATCGGCGCGGAAACCGCGCGGTTGGCGCATGTTAAAACCAGCGGCAGCCGTAATCCGGCGATATTAAAAATTACCTCTGACATATAAAAAAGCCCTTGGGAGCTGGTGGCGGTATAAGACCGCACCCCTGCTGCTGCCCCTCCTAAGACCACCGATGCCGCAGAATGCTCTGACTCTACATTGACAAACTGCGCGTCGACCGAACCGTCTGCCACCATTTGCGCCAGGTCCTCGACGATATGCGTCTGAGGAGTAATGGGATAGGCAGAAATTACTCCGGGTTTACATAATTTAATTACCTCTGCAATTGCATGGGAACCTTCAATAAATTGTCGCATTTTTATTAGTCCTTTGCTTCCTCTTTTATCATAAGGATATCTTTTTTAGGGCAGATTGCGGCACAGGTTCCGCAGCCCTTGCAATACATAGGGTCAAAATCATAGGTATTCTTGCCTTCTCCCGAGATACATCCTTCCGGGCAGATCAAAAGGCACATTTTACAGCCGATGCAATTCTTTTTTAAAAACTGGGGCCTGATCTCCACGCGCCAGGAACCTGTCTTGTTTTTCTTGCTTGAGCCGGGTTTAACGATTAACGGTCCGTACATTTTTAACCTTTCATCTGATTTTTGACAAATTCATAGCCCTGCTTTGCAGCTTCCAGGTTGCCTTCCAGGGCGCGCCCGGCAAACCTTTGTTTAATGGATTCCTGCACTGCTGCCAAATCAAACTCCCCTGTTGCCGCGGCAAATGCGCCTAATAATGCGGTATTGCCCAGGGGCCTGCCGATTGTTTTCATGGCGATCTCATTTGCCGGCAATACAAAAATCTTCTTTCTTGCGTCAACCTTGGGGATTTCAACGCCTTCTTTTTCATTAAATATCACGATGCCCTTTTCCTTTAAGCCGGAAAAACAATTGAAGCCGCGGGTCAAAGTAGCATCTACGATAATAATATAATCCGGCTCATAGATCTGGCTGCGCAGGCGCACCGGCTTATTATCTACGCGCACAAAGGCATTCATCGGAGCACCCATTCTCGCCGCGCCAAAATGCGGGAAAGCATAAGGATACATCCCTTTTAAAAAATAAGCGGAACCCAAAAGCGAAGCGGTTGTAATGGCGCCCTGCCCTGCCCGGGCGTGAATTCTGATCTCTTTCATTTAACTATCTCCTTAGGAATGGTAGGCAAAAAGTGAGCTTTAATATATAACCTTTTAGGTGCTTTGTCAAATAATTTATTTTAACCCTTCCCGCCTCCGGGGTGGGACAGGTTTTCTGAAACCGCGGCAAGAAGCTGCAGTATACGCTCCGGCTTTTCGCTTTCCAAGCTGCCCAAGCCGCAGCTGGGGCTTACCAGAAGGTTGCTTTTAAGCAGTTTTTCATCCACTCCTTTACCCGCCAATACGCTGATCCCGTTATCTATCTTTTTTACCAGCAATTCGGCTGTTTCGCGGCCGGTAAACTCCTGAGTCGGGACTATACCCCAACAGATTATCCCTCCTCTTTCCATGAATTTCTTCAGGTCCTGCGCATGGATTATGAATTTCTCCAGGTAACCGAATGCGTCAAAATTAATTATATCTATGTATTTGTTTTCCGTAAGCACCGACCAGTCAGTATTGCCGCAGCAGTGCACGCCGATAAGGGTATTTTCAGATTTTATGGCCTCGGCGAACTCAACCAGGGTTTTGGCCGCGTCTTCCCTGTTAAGAGGAGTAAATGCCGAACCAAGCCCGCTTAAATACGGCTCGTCGATGAACATGATTATTTTTTTACCGAAAGCGCTGAAATGTTTTACCTGCCAAAGCGCCTTCATTACCAGGCCCTTTATGATCACCTGCATAAACACTTTGTCATGCAAAAGCGCAATGCCATTTTCGTCCTTTAATCCCGCGGCAAAAGTAAGCGGGCCGGTGACATGGCATTTGATGAATTCAATCTTCGAAAGGTCGATTTTTGCCAGCTTTTCGTGGAATTCATACAGCCCTGCGGCATAATCCGGTCCGATCCTGAAATGATCCAGGTTATGGGCAATGACCTGTTCATAGAAACTTTCCAATTCCTGTTCTTCGTGTTTGGGGTCAAAATACAGGCCGTCGGGAGTGATCTTAAGGCAGGGTAAATTCTGGGAAAATTGCGCTATCATGCCTTCGCGCATATCGATCTTTGGCAATTGAGGCCAAAAAGGCGCCTGCGGCAGGTATTTCAGGACCACATCTACTGCCTGGTCAGGGTCAGTATAAGGAAGGCTGCCTATTCCTGTAGCTAAACCTCTTAAGGAAATCATGTTTATAAACCGGGTAAATTAAGCCCTGTCATGCCCTTCATTTTCTGTGCGGCAATTTCCTGCGAACGTTTTATAGCCCTATTATAGGCGTCTTTTATTGCCTTTTCAAGCCCGGGCTTATCCATCTCCTTTAAATCGCCGTTTACCAGCGCCTCTTTGACTTCCTGCGAGCCGCTCATAGTGATCTTTACTAAACCGTCTGAGCTTTGCACGTCAAAATTGGTATTATCCAATTCGCGCTTCAGCTCCTGCACCTTCTTCTGCATCTCCATCAATTGTTTCATTTTATCAAACATAAGTATTCCTTTCCGCTAAAATCCCAATTTCTCTTCAACTAATACAACCGTTAATCTGCCTGCGGATGCTTCCGCATCAATTATTAATTCCTGGCAGCACATAACCCGCGCAGGGTCCCAATTCAGGCGCTTGTAATTTAAAGGCATTGCATAATCTTTTGCCCTTTTTAACCCCTCAGATCTGTCTTTTACAAGCTTATTTGTCCCGGCGATCACAATCACGTTCTTCGCGTTCGCAATCCCGGCGATACGATGCCCCCATGCGCTTAAGAAAATCAGCTCGCCTTCCAGGGAAACCGCATTAGCGCTGACAAGGTAACAATCGGCTGATGCACCTAACTTCCTTAATTCTAACCCTTCTTCCTTGGCCAACCCGGCTTTATTCTGATTAAAAACTTTGTTGCCGCGCTCTTCCAATAATTTTACAATACCAAGCTCGTTTAAAGTAACCGAACCGGAAATTCCCACGCTGGCTGTAACAGGCATAAGTTCGAGCAATTTTTGAAGCGCTTCTTTTTTATCCGCGCAGTAAATGCCTTTGATATTCTTTCTTTCCCAAACAGATATCAAATCCGCTATTTCTTTTTTCATAAAGGTTATTCAGAAATCAACTTATTTATTTCTTTATGGGGATAGGAATTCCCGGTAAAAGCGATCTCGCCTTCTTTATTGACCAGGATATAAGTAGGCACTCCGATGACATCATAAGAATTAGCCACTCTTGAATCTCTGTCCAGGAGCACCTTATAGCCCAACTTATGGGCCTTTGCGAATTTTCCGGCTTTATTAACCGATTCCCCCACGTTAATAGCCAATATTTCAACGCCCCCGCTTGTAAGTTTCATGTAATTCTTGTTCATTTCCTCCAGCTGGCCGAGGCAATAAGGGCACCAGGTGGTCCAGAACATAATCAATACCGATTTGAAATTACGGTAGTTACTAAGTGAAACACTATTATTATCTATCGTCTCTAACCTGAAATCCGGCGCTGATTGCAAGGCAAAGCCAAAGTTCATTAAACCGAAGCAAAAAACACAGAAGAAAACCAGGACAAATGCTTTTTTTAACATTTTACGCTCCCCATATGCCGGAAAAAATAAAATATATCCCCAGCGCAATAAGTAGTATTGCAAAAATTCTTTTTATATAGGCCATCCATCTGCCGGATTTAGGCAAACTGACCAACACAGAACTAAAAACCCCGATGACAATAAAAATCAGCCCCATGCCGAAAGCAAAACTAAATAACAAGGTCACCCCGTAAAACATGCTTTCCCTGGCGGCAACATAAACCAGGATCGCCCCTAAAACCGGAGTAAGGCACGGCCCGACGATTAAACCCGATACCAGCCCCAACAACAGAGTAGAAAAGTAATCCCCGCGCTTTAATTTCGGAAGTTGCGCCGCACTTGGCAGGGGAAGCGCAAACAAATCAAACATGGCCAGGCCGAAAATTATGATCACGGCCCCGGCAATGATCTGCATCAGGGGGCTTGTAGCAATTGTACCGAATATTTTTCCGGATAATGCCGCGATTACGCCTAAAGTAGAATACATGATCGCGATACCCGTTACATAGGCCAGCCCCAGGAAAAAACCCTTTAATTTTGAACCGCTTGAATTAATCCCGATGTAGCCGGCAGTAACAGGGATCAGGGGGTACACGCAAGGAGTCAAACTTGCCAGAAACCCGCCTGCAAAAGCGATCAGATAATCAAAGGGGCTACCTGAGAGAACCATCGATCCACCTTAAATATTTTTTCTCTCCTGCGGTTATCGGCACGGCAATGATTTCCGGGGTGTCATAACTATGCAGGGACCTGGCAGTTTCTATAATATCCTTAACCTTTGATTTCCTGCTTTTTATGATAAGAAGCGCTTCTTTGCCCGAATCAATCTTCCCCTGCCACCAGAAATGCGATTCAACACCGTCGATTATATTGGCGCAGGCAATAAGTTTTTTCTTCAATAATCCCGCGGCGATCTTTCTTGCCTCATTTTTTCCGGAAGCTGTGATAAATATTATGGAATACATGCCTGTTAATATACCATGAATAACCGCCTCAATCAAGGCGCGTTCTTCTCATCAATTTTGACCGACTTTATCCTGCCGAACTGGGCGCAGATATCAAATACAAGCGTAGGGTCCTCGACTGTCAGGTTTACCTTAAAATTATGGCCGCCTTCCGCTGCCTCGCCAGCCGGAATAACCTGTAAATCTTCGACAAATTCCGTCAAAGACGCCTTAACCGAATCCTGCGGCGTATTAAATGTGTTTAGAATAAATTCCAGGGAGTATTTTATCATCTCAGCATAATCACCGACATCATCCTGCCTGCTTTCTCCTTCTCTTTCCGGAAGGAAAAATACCGGTCATTACAGCAGGAGGTACAATCATTGTCACTATCAATATTTTCTTCCTTAAGCCCGGCTTCCAGAAGCTGTTTTTTATTGATCGCCGGTAAATCAAGATAAAAACTACTGCCAACTTTATCTAATCCATAACTAAAATAACCGCTAAACTCCGCGCCGACCTCATAACAGCATTTCTTTAAGCACGGCCCGAAACCCGCCAGTATATCCTGCGGCGCCGAATTGTATTTTTGGCGCATCGCAAGGATTGCTTTTTCGGCTATCCCTTCTTTTGCCCCGCGCCAGCCCGCATGCACAATCCCCGCAACGTTTTTAACAGGGTCATAAAGGAATACCGGAAGGCAATCTGCCGTGAACACGGAAAGCGGAAGATTTTTTGTATTGGTAATAAAAGCATCGGTTGCCTCAAACGCAGTAGCGGCTGATTTTGCGCCTCTGCCGGCATTCTCCTCCTGCACGCAGCAAACCGTACTGCCGTGGATTTGTTTTGCCGCGATCAGCCGTTCATGGTCAATCCCCAGCGTATTCAGAAAAACACGGCGGTTTTCCAGGGTACCTTCTGTAGCGCCATAGATAAAAGACATATTTTGCGGCTTGGCGCTTACGCCGCATGCTAGATAAGGCGAATTAAAAATCATTTTTATTTTGCTTCGATTTGCTTTGTATCCTGGATACTGGTAAGCCGATCGGAAAATTTATCCAGCCGCTTTTGGGCGTCATCATACTTCTGGCTGGCATTAGAAAGGTGCCCGCCTAGAGTGCTGAAATCATCTTTAAATTTATTTATCTCGATACCGAGTGAACTTAAATTCTTCAAGATCTGTTTGGCATTCTCTTCTATCTTCATGCCCTTCAGCCCCAGGCAGATCACCTGGAGGTAAGCATAAAAGGTATTCGGGGAAACAGGGATCACTTTCTTCGCCACAAAGTAACTTAAAAGGTCCTCCTTGACCACTACCTCATAATAAACATTTTCCGCAGGTATATACATAAAAGCAAAATCAAATGTATTTTCCGCAGGCAAAATATATTTCACGGCTATTTCATCGACTCTGTTTTTTACATCCTGAATGAATTTCTTGCGGAAGGAGTTTTTTGAGGGCTCATCCTGCGCTTCAAGCGACTTCTGAAAATTTTCCAGGCTGAACTTGGCGTCAATCGGCACCAGGCGCTCGCCCAAACGTATCGCTGCATCCACTGCATCGCCTGATTTAAAACGGTACTGCACTTCAAAATGGTCCTTAGGCAGCACCTGCGATAAGAGGTTCTCCAGGAGCGTTTCCCCCATTGAGCCGCGGAATTTAGGCGCACGCAGGAGTTCCTGCAAGCTGGAGATATCCTTGCTGATCTCATAAACCTGCTCGTTTGTCCTTTTTAGCTCCCCGAGCTTTCCCTGGATATCGCCGAAGATATTAGTGGCATTGCCTAAATTCTGGCCGATGACTTTATTGGCCTCCTGCAAAGTAGAGTTCATTTGGCCCAGCCGCTCATTTACCTGAGAGGAAATCTTAAGGACCAAGAATATAGTAATAACCGAAACAGCCAAAAATAATGCCGCAATAAGCCAGATCATAGTTTAATTATACCACCCTGGTTTGCCCAATCAAAGCAAATAATCTTCTTTAATGCGTTTTATGCTGCGGAAAATATTCTTTTTTACATCCGGGCAGGTTTTCTTCAGGCCGCTGATAAGCCGGCCCATTTTAGCGCGGTTTGAAGCAGCCGAATTCGGGCATGCGCAGTCAAAGGTTTTGATTTTCTGCTCTTTGATAAATTTTCTGATCAGGTGCTCTTCTGTGTAAGCAAGGGGCCTGATAAGAGTGATTTTCCCTTTAAACAATTCCTGTTTCGGGCTCATCGCGGAAATTTCCCCCTGAAAAAACATGTTCAAAAGGATTGTTTCAATAATATCATCCATGTGATGGCCGAGCGCAACCTTATTGTAGCCAAAACGGTTTGCGGCCTCAAACAGGGCTTTTCTCCTGTTCCAGGAACACCAGAAACAATTAATATCTTTTTTCCTGGTCTTTCTTAATGTATCCACTGTCTCAATGTGGTATTTGACCTTGAGTTTCTTAAAATATTTTTCTAAAGCGCCAGCACACGATTTCGGGTATCCTAAATCAACGTGTATTGCCATCACCTCATATTCTATAGGCACAAAACTGCGGCGGTCATTTAAAACGCGTAGAAGCGTCAAGCTGTCCTTGCCTCCGGAAACCGCAACGCAGATTTTGTCGCCTTCGGAGAGCATCTTATAATCCATGATGGCCCTGCCTATGCGTTTTGAAATATAGAATTCTGTTCCCTGTAAAATAGACATAGCGGGATTTTATTTTTGAAAATGCGGCCTTTTGGTTTTTTGCCGCCTGCTTTTATACCAGGGTTTCGGGGCGGGCTTTGCTGCGCCTTCTTCTTTCTTCTGCCAGGGCTTTGGCTGCTCTTGCCTCTTGCGCCAGCGCATAGGATTGAAATGATGCTTTGGCCTTGGCGCGAGCGGCTCAGTAATTCCACTGTCAGCGCGCTTTTCCAGGAACCTGCGCGTACGCCTGCCTATCTTCTTTTTTGCTGCCGAAGGATAAGCTGGCTTGTCCCGTAAATTTGCGCTTTCTTTAATTGCTTTTGCCTCGGCCTTGGCCTTTAGTTTTTCCTGCAGCTTTTGTTTTCTTTTAGCTTCGCGCTCTTTATCTTTTTTAGGCAGCGCAGGGCTGACGATTAAAACACGGCCCATAAATTCTTTGGCGTTCATCGCAGCTATTGCTTGCTGCGACTCTTGCTCATCAGGCATTTCCACAAAACAAAAACCTCTGGGATTTTTGCCTTTTTTATCCATGACTATCGTGACCTTACTTACCGCGCCAAATGCCTCAAAAGCCATTCTTACGTCTTCTTCTGTTGCCTCAAATAGTAAATTTCCCACAAAAATATTCATTTTTTCTTTCCTAACGGTAATTTCCAAAACCAAGCGGTATGGAAAAATCCAGGCCTCTAAGATGCACGATAACTGCCTGCAATTCATCTTTTTTCGGCGAGCTCACCTTGATCTTCTCTCCTTCAATCTGCGTCTGAACTTTTAAACCAAGCCCCTTAATGATACCTGTCAGCTCTTTTGCCTTTTCCTTATCAATGCCCATGCAGATATCGACTTTCTGGCGCAGGTAACCTTCAAATGCCTTTTCCGGGTCGTTAAACTTCAGGGATTTGAGCGATATCCCCCTTTTAGCCATCCGGGTGACCAGCATATCCGTAAGCGCGCGCAGCTTAAAATCATTATCCGCGATCAATGTAACTGTTTTTTCTTTGCGGTCATAGGCAATTGAGGCCTTGCTGTCCTTAAAATCATACCTTTGAGCAAGTTCTTTATTCGCCTGGTTTACCGCATTGTCCATTTCCTGCAGGTCTACCTCTGAAACAATATCAAAAGAAAAATTTGCCATTCTCTTCCTCCGATGAGATTACGCCGCGCTCTATTTCTTAAGGATAATCGGTACTCTGTTCTCGGGGTCCTTTTCATACATATGGCCCTTTAATTTACCGTTTTCCAGCTCAAGCTCGAAAATCAATGTATCTTTATCTATTTTGCCGGTAAGAGGCACCTTAAATCCTATTTTTTTATCGGCCTGTTTAACATCAACAAGGCCAAACGCCATCCCTTTGGTAAAATCCCCACCTGTCTCTCCCAGGATAGTAAATTTTCCCCTGATGCCGCCTCCGAAAGAATTAAGATCAACCTGTATAAGTGTAGATTCGCCTCTTTCGTTTATATAACCGCGCCAACGGCCGCTAAACCCCCCGCGGTCAGCCGGGCTGATTTGTCCGGTAAGAAAAACAAGAAATAGGGTTATCAAACTTAAAACTAAAACCGACAGGGCAATATTTATTTTTCCCGTAAAATATTTTCCTGAAGAACGCCTGAAAAGAAAAAATAGAAAAACCGCAAAGATTGCGATTCCGGGGATCAAAGTTATTTTCATCGGAGATACGCATATGTTAAAAGAAAACGATAACGTTCCCCATAACCCGTAAAGCCATCTTGCCCAGTTTTTCCCCCTCAATATGCCAGCACCGCTTGCAATCGTCAGGATAATCGCTACAAACATCATGGCCTGCTGGACAGGGATAGGGACAGGGCTTCTCAGCAGTATTTTCATTGCTACCGGATCATTCATGCTTGCTAGAACCAAAGGGACAAGTAAAAGGGTAATACTGCCCATAACGATTAAAAGCCAACCGACTACTGTTACTGATACCGGCCTTTTTTCCATTTCCGCCTCTCTAAAGGATCATTTCTCGTATCCGCCCTTGGACCGGAAATTATCCTTATGTTTTTGCGCCGATGTATTCGTGAATATTACACCGAATATCAACGCAGAAGATAAGCCACAGACAATAATTACAAAAGTTATAAGCTTCGCCTGGTCCAATTTCCCGAACATAAACAGGTTATATAAAATGTAGGTACCCAATGCCAAAAATTCGGCCGCGGCAATAAAAATAATCTTCCTGACAACTTTTTTATGCATCTGGGGCTCCAGGGGCGTTTTATTTGATTATTGTACGGATAGACATGATTATAACTGCGACAAAAATAAAAATGAATAGAAGAATTACGATTGTCGCGGCAAGGATAAACCACCATTTTTTATCCAGGCCTTCTTCCTGTATATGATTTGCTATTCTTCTTCCCAAAAATACAGGTAAAATTCTCATAGCTATCCTTTAATCGCTCATCCTAAAATTGGTTTTGATAAATTCCGGCAGCGCTTGATGGTATTTTCCAAATTGTCGCCTTCCTGAAACCAACTTATCCAGGCAACGGGTTCCTTATATTTTAATACAGCCCGAAAGTTCTCAGTAGCCGGCTTATTAAATGTCGTAGCGATAAGAAAGGGCTCAGCGGTTTCTTTAAATTCCTGAAAAATAATATTCACATAATCGGAAACTCTGTCCGGGCTTAAACATGAGGCCATACTGATAGCAATACGCTCCCTGGCAGGGTACTCCTGCGTTTTCAAAAATAAATCCTTCAGCGCTTCATACGCCCCGGGATCGCCTATTTCACCCAGCATAAAAATAAAACCCGTCCTTTTTCTGGCGTAAGCAGCGTCATTTGACGCAAGCGCCTTCAATAAGCCATTAACTGCCTTTGGCCCTAAAGAAACTATATCCTGATAGAACGGCTCCGGCTGGTCATAATATCCAGCCGGCGATTCTGCATGGACATATGATTCAATCAATTTATTAACACTCTGCACAGGATACATGCTACCGGCCACGCCAGGGTCGGAATCCAATAAAAAAACGCAGGCGATTTTATCCTCATAGCTGTAAACACATACATCCGGAGAAACTGCATTGGATTTTTTTTGCTCAGAAAAACGGGTGAATAAAACATCCTTGCCTGCAAAAGCAGCTAAATCATAGCCGCCTTCCTTGCAAACATTCTTCATTAACCCCCAATAAGGCCCGGTTAATCCGCCTGCCTCAGGAAGGCGTTCTTTGGATTGTGCACTTGGCCAGCCGGTTGCTAAACCTAACCTCTTAAGCTCCGATAACACCGGATCTTCGCCTGAAGCAAATAAGGCAATTGCCGCTGTAACCATTACAATACATACCGACAAAACTAAAAGCCCTTTTTTCACGCTGATCTTCCTTTGGGTTACTATCCGCAATTAATATTATTATGTATATTTTTCCTGCCCGATGCTATATTCGTTTATGCGCTTCTCAAATTCTGCCTGTTTCTTAAGCAGCTTTTCTATTTCTTGCTTTAGGTTTTCAACCTGGGCCGTAAGCTTTTCCTGGCTATCTTCACTGGATTTTAAACGCTGCATAAAAGATGATTCCAACCCATCCCTGCGTTCATCCTGCTGGGCTAAGTATTCATGCAATTTCTTTATACGGGCTTCTGATTCCTGATTAGAACTGAAATTTTGCTTCTCATACTCGCTTAACCTGGAATTGACTAAAGATTCCAAATCGCTTCTAAATGCTAAAATGCCGGTTTCTAACTCAGCAAATTTAGAGCCGAGCATGTCTTCAAGCTGTCTTTGATAGTCCAGTTTGATGATAAATTCCTGGCTGCTTTTTTTACTGTCAATTTCGCTCTTGATGGAATCCTCGATCTTCTTTCTCTCTTCCCATTCGCTTAAAATTTCCCCCCTTATTCTTTCTTCAGAATCATACTGCAATTTGTTCTGATAGAATATAATTATACAAAACAATAAAACCACTAATAATATTGCCTTGACTCTGTTTTTCATAACTATTTATCGGCCTTACAAGCCCCGCCTCCGGAACCCCATATTGCCCGGCTATTTAAAAAAAACGGCCTATTTATTTAGAAGCTGTAAAATATCATAATGGCCTTTTTGCCTTGCGAAATCAGAAGCCGTAAAGCCATTGTTTGCTTTAAGCCCTGGGTTAGCGCCATGGATA
>VGKM01000015.1 GCA_016867005.1 Candidatus Omnitrophota bacterium
CTGTAATTTATGCTTGCGGCAAGCGCATCACTGTCAAAACTTGAACCTTCGATATTAATCCATAATTTTTGCGTCAATGGAATATCAATGCCGTAAATAAGCCCGAAACTTTTTCCGTATTCCGACATTACGCGTTTCCTGTCTTCTCCTACCCAATGGATATAATCAACCCGCGACCACCGCGTCCCTAAATACGGCGTGAGGTTCTTAAAGCTGTAAGAGCCCAATAATGACCATTGCCAATCGTCTAAAATCGCCTTGTTCTTTACGCCGTTTACATGCGTGCTTTTAGGATGGACGCTGATATGCTGAAAACCCAATACTCCTGTTATCTTGTCATTATCAAAGAATTTGGCGCGTAAACCGTAGCCGCCTGCAAAACTCGTTTCATAGCGGACCTCCTGGCTATCCTCGGGGCGCTGTTTTATGTTCCCTGCGCCGGCTTTTAAATCAATTGAAAGCCAGTTAAATACGCCGAATGACATGCCGTAGAATTCCTGCTGCGAACGCATTTTCCCGGAGCCCTGCTCCAGGTACCTGTTGTAAAGAGAATAATATTCAAGGTTAGCAAAAAACCGGTGTTTCTCCGGAAGCTTGGTGCCGTAACAGGGAGCCGCATAAAGTTCAGTTGCAAAAATTAAAGATAATAAAATACAAAGAATGATGCGCATATTTATTCTCCTGTTTAAAAGTCATTCCGGCTATAAAGAAGTCGCGATAGCGGCGATAATTGCCGCTCCGCGCCCTGAACCGTCTTTGGCCAGGGCCATCCTTACCCGTAAAGCCCGCCTGCCAAATGTCTCCTGCAGCGTTAACCTGATATTTTTTGCAAAATTGGGGTGCTTCTCATACAAGCTGCCGTCTACAGCCACCGTATGTACCCGCAACAACTTCGGGTCAATCTTTGTTAAGACGGCTGCTAATGCCGCGGCGCTGATACGCGCGCCTCTTTTTGATACCAAATGGCAGATTTTCTGCAAGGCCTCTCTTTCTTCTCCTGTGGAATTCCGGATGCCTTTATTCTTTAAAAAAGCGTTTACGTCCAATAGTCCGGGAGAACGATCTGCCTCAATGCGCGAAATATATTCCGCAATAAACCCTTTTGGCTCATTGAATATGGGGATATTTTTACCTTTAAAAATAATCTTTTTATTGATCAGCCCCCTGATTATAAAACGGACGATTTCCCCCAAATACATCCCGGAGACCATCTTCTCTAAAATCTGTGCGCCGGGATTTTCCGAGGCATTGTCCAATGAAATGTCAAAAGGCGTACTCCGCAACTTATTAAATCCGCCCCACTCAATATTAATGATCATCCTGTCGGAAAGATAGATCGGCCCCCGCCATTTGGAAATATTATTTACTTCTTCCTGGTAGCAGGCATTTGTCCCTGTGCCCAGGATAACGGCGACATCGCAATCCTCATCATGATAGGCGTGCGCAGCCAAAGTACCTACCGTATCGTTAACAAGGGCGGCTATCCTTTTATTGTAAGTTGCGCTCCTTAACAATGCTTCGCTCAAAAGTCTAACGACATCTTTTCCCACTACCCCTTTTGCGGAAAAATCCTTTGTCCAATGCAGGAGCCGGCCTTCGGCAATGCCGGTTTGTTTGACGGGGAAAGAAAAAGTAAAACCTATGCTGCGCGGCTCTTTGCTAAAATCCTTTATACAATGCGCCAGGAAATTAAACAGGTTCTCGCCCTTGCCGCTGACATATTTCTTGTCCAGGACCAGCTTTTTTTCCCTCACAGGCGTAAGCTGCCCTCTGCCTCTTAATTCTACTTCAAGGATGCGGAAATTTGTCCCTCCCAAATCCAGCGCCAGGAATTTCCCTTTTTCTCCTCCCGACGGCTTATCTACATAGGTAGGTATCATTTTAAGCGAACTTTTTTGCCCGGCCAGGCCCCGCGACATTTCACCGTGAAAATCCTTGATGATTTTCTTAACTTCGGACAAAGGGACATTGAACTGCTTTTCTAATTCACTGACTGCTTTCTTTAATTTAGAGGACATAGTCTGCACCTTGGTTGGTTTTTTAAACAATAATTCTTGGCTAAATTCACTAAAAGAGCATGAAACTCATTAAACAATTTCACATTATTCCTTAAATTCCCCGCGCAATAATCCTGTATCCTGTAATAATCATAATCTTCGCCGATAAGTTTATGCCTTAAAAGGACCCGTTTTGTATATGCATCAACCACAAAAACCGGCTTATTTAATGCATAAAGCAATATGGAATCGGCAGTTTCCGGCCCGATACCATTAACTGCCAATAACTGCCGCCTGAGAAAAACGGTATCGGCTTGCGCCATTTTATTTATATCCAGCGCATATTCTTTCAAGAAGAATTTTAAGAATTCCTTCAGCCGTTTTGTTTTAATATTGTAATAACCGGCGCTCCTTATTGCCTGCGCGATTTTCTCATGCCCGGCCTTATATAATCTGGCAGGATCCAGTAATTTTTCTTTTTTTAGCTGCTTTATTGCCTTTTCCACATTGGCCCAGGAAGTATTTTGGGTCAGTATTGCCCCCACAATAACTTCAAATTTGCTCTTAGCAGGCCACCAGTGCTGCGGCCCGAAATGCCCGTAAAGTTTTCTGTATATCAATTCAAGCTTGTGGGCCATCCTTTATAATTCCAGCGGATTAAATCTATAATAAGCAAAAAGTGTATACGCGGTGCCTGAAACAGAACCTGTGGATTTCCCTGCCGGGGTCATCCAGCCATGCCCGGTATCCACAAAATCCTGCGTGGCATAAGGAAGGCAGCTCTCCCCCTGCCCCGAAGGAGACGGGCTTGAGATGACCATATTTGCCAAAGATGCGAGGTAATCGTCTGCCTTGAGCTCATAACTGCGCGCCTTGCTATCCATGCCTTTTTTCTGATAATAATCGCCCATTATGCGCATGGATAAGATCATCTGTGCCGTCCATTCCGTTGAAACAACACCGCCTCTTGCCACATGCCTTTCCGGGGCAAAATCAAAACCTTTCACTTTAACAGACCTGCCTTCCGGCCGGCGGAATTCAACCTCTTTGTAGCAATTTTCCTGGGCAAACTCCATTATCCTTTCCGGGTTCATCCCCAATTCTTCCAGCTTTTCCGGCCCGATAGCCGCGATCGACCAGGCATAGGTATCGGTTGCGATCGTAGAATCTCCTTTACCGCGCTTAATAGGCACCTCGGCTTTCCCATAGGTATGCATAACCAGCCACTTGAGCACTTTATCTCTTGCTGTTTTATACTGGGCGCCTGAAGTCACAGTATAGAGCATATTAAAAAACGCATAAGCATCAAGGTTGTGTTCCGTAGCATACCAGTTTACTTCCGGCCCGCCGCGGATACCTCCGTCGGCATCATCGTTCTGTATTTTAATCACCTGGGCAGCAATTTCTTCCGCTAATTTCATATAGCTAGTATCCCCGCTCATCTTTGTATAATGCATGATCGCAATGCCCAGCCAGATATTCGGGCCGTTATGCACGGTATATTCTGCCGGGTTGCCGTCGCCGGCATAATAGGCATTTACAAATTGGCCGTTAATTTTTTCTGCGCGCGTTTTGAAAAAATCCAGGATTTTCTTTGCTCTCTGGAAATCCGAGAAATAACTGTAAGCCAAAACAGCCAGCGCTTCATCGTAAGTAAAAGCCCAATTGGCTATATTCTTATCACCCTCGAAGCTAGCGACCAGGCCTGTGCGCGGGCTCTGATGTACTTTAAGCCATTGGTACATTTTATCAAAATTTGCTTTTTCAAGCGCGGATTGTTTCTGGCCCAAACGCGCAAGCTCGTCTTTAACTCCGGCCTCTGTATTCTGCAATGCCGCCAATTTTTCCTGAAATTCCGCTTTTTCTTTAACTAATTTTTCAATCCGCAAACTTAATTCCCCGGCCTCTAAAGACGTGGCGCTTAATTTCTCCAATGCGCCCTCTGCCTCGGTAAGCTTTTTTGAAAGCGACCGGATATTTATTTCCAATGCCTCTTTTTCTTTGTTTATTTTCATCATTTTCTGCTTTGCAATACCGGCATCCTCAACGACCGCAACAAGCTGATTTACCAAAGCTCTATTTTCTTTGGTGAGCTTCATATTCAGATAGCTGCCCGAGGCAAATGCCACTGCCAGGGCAACGACCGCAGATACTGCCACCGGAGCGAATAACTTTTTACCCCAGGCAAAACGGATAATGCGCCTCTTTTGCGCCGGTGAAATATTCTCATAGCTCAGGCCGATGATGAATTTATTGGGGACAGCCGTAATTTTTTTTGCCCAAACAATGGAAGTTGTGACATTCACAGGGCATTGATTAAAAGGAAGGTCCATGGATAAATAAAGCTTTGCCCCTTTATCCAGGACAGGCCCTTGAAATTCTGCCTTTAAATTGTTTACTTCCAGGCACACGCCGCCGCTGCTGACATTATTGGTAAACCCCTGGATCCAGTCGGAGAGAAAACATCTGCCGTCGCAGCTTAAAAGCCGGAACTGCACCGGAAAGATCGAATCAATACGGACATATTTCCTGCGTTCATGCGAAGGCAAGTCGGTTTTTTGTATCATTTCACCTTTTCTAAGATGACCCTTTGCTTGATCTTTTTCGCCAATGACTCAAAAAATGACTTAAACTCATCGTATTCCGCTTCCGGGATCAATCGTTTTTTAAGCTCTGTCTTCTGTAAGAAATTTAGCTTGTTTCCTTGGCGGGAATACTCGACATGGAACTTTAACCAAGGGCTGTCTTCGTCCAGGTTCTCCGGGATATATTTTATAACAAACTGGGGTGGTATTGCAACCATGAATTTTATCTCTTTGCTGTCAAGAAACCCGAAATCAATGGCGTATTTACGCTTTTCTTTTGCCACCAAAGCCACGTCGCAAGTTGCCAGCTGCGGCATGATCCTTAAGTCCCCGGCATTGGTAAAATATTCCGGCCCCCAGAATTGATAGCTTAGTATTACCGGCTTATCAAGGTCACCGATATTCTTGAAGTCATAATTTTCTAATTTTGCGCCGATTGAAATTTCCTGTATTCTCTCGCGCAGTGCTTCGCCGATCAGCTCGGGAGGAGTATACAAAAGCCAATACCTCTGGGCCTGGTCAAAGACCCCGAGGCTATAAACCGTCTTCTCTCCCGTAAGCGTTTCATCGGGCTTAATCTGTATCCGGAGGTCGTGTTTGACAAAATTATGGCCGGCAGGGTAAAGCGGTGATTCCGTAATCTGATAGTTTTCCGGTTTAAAAAGCAGCACTTTACGCTCCTGGTCAGCCGAAGGCAGGTCTCCAAAGGAACAGGTTTCCGCGGTAGGATCCATAAGTATAAGTTTTCCTTCTATGTCTGCCGCAGCAATAGCGTGGTTAAAAAGCATCGACGGAAACCCCGGGTCAAGGTTATACGCATCCCGCGTCGGGATAAGTACCGGGTATGCATTGATACCTGCTTCTTTTAGCATGGCCACCAAAAGCACTGCCTGGTCTTTGCAATCGCCGTATTTATTCCGGAAGATATCGGCGGCAGAATGCGGTTCGTATCCTGCCTGGCCGTATTCTACGGCAACATAACGGATGTCTTTGGCGCAGAAATTGTAGATCGCTGCTGCTTTTCCGGATTCTTCGTGCTTATTCTTAATCAATTCTTTTACTTTGTTGTTTATATCCTTGTCTGTTTTGATCTTGCCTAAAGACAGACCTTTCCACCAAGCATAAATTTCTTCCCATCCGGAAAAAGTGGAAATTATAACAGCCGGATTTATTTCCACATGGGGAGGCATATTTGCTTCCGGCATGATCTGGGGGATATCCTTAAATTCCCAGGAGTAATAAACAGCCGGGCCGTTTTCCTTTACTTTCGGCTCAAGGTCAGCCCCGAAATTGTTATATTCGGAATTCAGCTTTTTTATATGCAATGCCCTGCCTTTGGGCAGCTTTAGGCCGAATTTAGCTTTGATAATCGGTTCGCTTGCCTGCACAGGATATGCCATGCAAAAGTCTTTTTCGTTAACCAGCCGGTTGCGGTATATTTTTACTTTGTACTCTATGACCGCGCCTTCCGTAATCTCAGGAAAAGAAATTATAAATACCTTGGCATTGCTGTAAAGGGGGAAATTGAGGTACCTGGAAACATCGCGGATATGGCGCGAGCCCACATCCACAATTGTCCCGTCCGGTTTAATAGTCCGGGCGAATTCCAGGTCGATTTTCTCGAAAGTTGAATCATAATCAATATGTGTTTCGGAAAAACTTTCTTTGCCCCTTTCGTTAATGATCTTGATTAAATAATGTATTTCAAAAACCTGGGTATTCTCTTTTGTGATCTCTATGTTTTCATCGGCTAATAATATTAAAGCGCCTGCCTGCGGGTATTCTTCCGGCTGCGGGCAATCCGCGATGATCTTATAGGCCTGGGGGCTTACCTCTTTGATCTTTGCGGTATTTACTTTCTTTTCAATGGAATTTATCCTGGCATAAGCCAAGCTTTTAAATTGAGGGGATTTAATCTTTTTATAAACACCCAGCGCCTGGTCAAATAGATTGAGCTTCTCGGAAGTAAGGCCGTAATAATACAGGGCTTGGTCATCCGGAAAATTATTTTTGCTGAAGATCTCGTTTGCATCGACAAAATCTCCTTTTCGGAATAAAGCAATCCCCGTAAGCATTTTTGCCTCGGGGGCATTTGAAAGGCCGAATTCTTTAATGGCATCCTCAAAATTACCCCGGCTGTAGTATAATTTCCCGAGTTCTAAGTGTAATTTATCTAAATCCCTTCCCCCGGAGATCAGGGCCTTGTAACCGATAACCGCCTCTTCGTAATAACTATCAGATTTTTTTGCGGATTCCTGCGCCTGTTCTACATTATTTTCCTGTGTACAAGCAGGCATTGTAATAAAAAAAAGGCAGCAAAATAAAACTGCAAATATGGTGCTTAGCTTACTTTTTGTATTTATAGTAAACATTACACGCTCCTTCCGCGGAAATCATACACGGCCCAACCG
This sequence comes from Candidatus Omnitrophota bacterium, assembly GCA_016867005.1. Lineage (GTDB taxonomy): Bacteria > Omnitrophota > Gorgyraeia > Gygaellales > Profunditerraquicolaceae > VGKM01. The sequence goes on from VGKM01000015.1 coordinate 6,994, forward strand.
GATGCTCAGGGGTGCATGCCTTCTTGAATAAATTGCATTTATCAGGGCTTAATAAACCTTTCAGAACATCGCTGCATTTGCAGGAGGCCTGCTGCCTGCTGCCTGATGCCTGCTGCCGGAGAGAAAAAATTTTCTCCGCGTCAAAATCTCGGAATTCTTTCTTGATCCTGAACCCGCTTTCCGGGATTTTTCCTAAGCCCCGCCAATCAGCGCTGCTAATGCAGAATACCTGCTGCATCAGCTTAAGGGCATAAGTATTCCCGCATCTATTTACTGCGCGGATATACTGGTTATCCACTATCGGCCTGTTCTTAACAACCTGCCGCAGCAAAAAATACAATCCTTCCAGGATATCTACCGGCTCAAAACCCGCGACACAGCAGGCAATGCGGTATTGCCGGGGTATAAATTCATAGGGGCGCGTACCGGTAATGCTTGAAACATGCCCCGGGCACAAAAAACCTTCTATATTCTGCCTTTTATCTTTGAGTAAATACCGCATCGCCGGCGCAATTCTTTTTAAAGAAGCAAGAAAAAACATGTTTTTCAGTTTTTCCTTTTTAGCCGATATGATGCTCGATGCTATTAACGGCGCGGTTGTCTCAAAGCCAACCGCCAGAAATATTACTTTTTTTGCGGGATTTTTCCTGGCCAATCCCAAGGCATCCAGGGGAGAATAAACAACCTCTATGCGCCTGCCTGCCTGCCTTTGCCTCTCCAGGTCCAGTTTTCCTCCCGGGACTCTTAACATATCGCCAAAAGTAGCGATAATCGTGTCTTTATAGCCGGCCAATTTTATTGCCCGATCAATATATCCCCCCGTGCTTACGCAAACAGGGCAACCCGGGCCGGAAATCAACTTAAGCCCGCCGGGAAGTAATTTATCAATGCCAAAACGGTAAAACCCCTGCGTATGCGTCCCGCAGACCTCCATAAATTTTATTTCGCGGGGAGGCATGATCTTTTTTATTTGCGCAGATAACTTCTTAGCCCTTGATCTGCTGCGGTATTCATCAACGTATTTCATTTATTAAACTCAAAGTTTGCCTGGCTCTTTCCGGATCGATCTTCTGGATAGCAAAACCGGCATGCACCAGGCAATAATCGCCGATTCTTACTCCGGGCAACATCTGGATATTGATCTCCCGCAATAGCCCTCCTGCTTCCGCAGCAGCAAAGGCGCCGTGAATACTTTTGACCTTCATCGGGATCGCTAAACACATATCATCCCCTCTGGCTTGCTATTAACGCCTGCCCCAAAGAGACGCTTGCATCATTGGCAGGCAATTTTTTATGGACAAATACCCTGAACCCTCTTTTATATAATAAATCCGAACCGATACGAAGTAAAAGTTTATTTTGAAAAACGCCTCCGGATAAAACTACTTTATTTAAATGAAACTTTTTCTTTAACAAAATGCACATTTTACCAATCATCTCTGCCGCGGTCAAGTGGACCCGATACGCGATTTTCTCTTCTTTCTCCCGCGATTTTAAATCTTCGACTATATTTTTAAACATCGGGCCAGGGTCAATAATAAATTGGGAGCCGATCCTGTCTATTCTAAAAGGATAGTGCGTACTGCGCCCAAAAAAACGGCCGGCCGATCTTTCCAGTGCCATCGGCAGGGCTGCTTCAAAATCAGTTTTCTGCTTTGCAAGCACGATACAGGCAGCTGCATCAAAAAGCCTGCCCATGCTGCTTGTAGGGATGGAATTAAAACCCGATAGATACATCTTCTTCAATACCAGCCAATGCTTCCTGTTAAAATTCTTTATAAAACCTATACCCAATTTCAAGAAACTGTCTTTATATACCGTAAAAAGCCACGCCGCAGCCACTCTTGCCGGCTCAAGCACGGCTTTATCCATGCCCAAAAGAGGGATATCTTTCAGGCTGCCGGCCCTTGTGTAACTTTTGTACTCACAGATTAAAAACTCGCCTCCCCAAATCCGGTTGTCTGCCCCCAACCCCGCACCATCAAAAGCAACCCCGATTACTTTCTGATCCTTCAGGCCGTTTTCTGCCATGCAGGAAACAATGTGGGCATGATGATGCTGCACAGTTTGTAAGCTGCAACTTGCAGCTTGCAGCTTGTAAGCATATTTAGTAGATTGATAGCCAGGATGCAAGTCGTGGGCGATAACTTTAGGGCCTTTTTTTAGAAAACACCACAGATCTTTTTCGAAATCGGCACGATCCTTCGGGCTGTCAAGGTCGGCATGAACAGGGCTAAGCCATGCCGAGTTACCTTTTACAAAACAAACCGTATTTTTGGTTTGCGGGCCCAAAGCTAAAACTGTTTTTTTAATTTTAAAAGGCAGCTTAATGCGCATTTAAAATAGAGTTATATTTATTAATAAAAATTTTTGTCATCTTGGCGTTTTTAACCCCGATTTTCTTCCCGTTTAACCTCGACAAAGGCATTATCCCCATTAAAGAATTGGTCAGAAAGACCTCTTCTGCTTCATAAAGGTCTCGCGGGCTGAATTTCCCCTCGGTAACCTTGATTTTCTCGGCTTTAGCCAGGTCAATCACCAGTTTTCGCGTGATCCCATTAAGGCAGCCGCATGATACGGAAGGAGTAAAAAGTTCTTTGCCTTTCACAAAAAACACATTGGTGCGCGAACCCTCGGTGATACTTCCGTGTTTATTCAGGATAACCGCCTCGTCGGCTCCTTTTTCTTTTGCCTCGGCAAATGCGCTTTCATAAAGAAAGCGCTTGGTAGATTTCATTTGTGCCAGATACGGGTCCAGCTGCCGGAATTTTGAAACAATGGCCTTAAACCCCATGGAATACTTTTGCTTTGAGTATGGCTTATAAACTTTTACGATTATAAAACAACTGCACTTGTTGTCCGCCGCACCCAAGAGGATCAATTTTATGTAGGCATCTTTAAAATTATTTATTTTCACGGCCTTATTGATCATTGCCTTGAGGCGCCGGGGATTAAACGGCATTTTAAGGCCTGCGAGCTCCGCGGATTTCCTTAATCGCAAAAGATGCTCATTAAGATAAATAATACGGCCTTTATAGGAACGCACTGTTTCAAACAGGCCGAAATTATATGTTTCTTTCATGTCTATCCTTCCCGCGGACAACCAATACCTAACGCAGACAGCATCCCTTGCGCCTTAACCAGGGTTTCCTTGTATTCTTCCTCCGGAGAAGAATCGGCGACTATTCCGCCTCCGGCCCCGAAATAAACGGCGTTATTTTTTTTCAGGATTGTCCTGATCAAAATATTAAAATCCATTTCGCCGGAAAAACTAAGATACCCCAAGGCCCCGGTATAAATGGAGCGCCTGTCCGGCTCAAGCTCGTCAATAATTTCCATGGCCCGGATCTTCGGGCAGCCGGTGATGGAGCCGCCGGGAAAACAGGCCTGAAGCAGGTCTACCCTGTCTTTATCAACAAACAACTCCCCTTCTATTGTGGCCGTGGTCTGAAAAACCGTGCTGTAGGTTTCAATTTCCCTCAAATTAGTGACTTTTATTGATTCGTAACTGCAGACCTTGCCCAGGTCATTGCGCTCTAAGTCGACGATCATCATCAATTCCGCTTTGTCCTTGGCGCTGTTTTTCAGCTCGTTTTTTAAAACACTGTCCTGTTTTTTATCCTTGCCGCGGGGGCGCGTACCTTTCATCGGCTGAGTAATGGCCTTCCTGCCTTCTAAAGCCAAAAACCTTTCGGGGGAAGAGCTTAAAATTTCAAAATCCCCTCCTGATAAATAGGCGTTAAAACATGCGGGGCTCCCATTGCGCAATCTCCGGTAAATTTCTACTCCCGGTAAATTGCTTTTTGTTTCAAACCTCTGGGAAAGGTTTACCTGATAAATATCCCCCTGCCGGATGTATTCTTTGGACCTTTTAATTGCGTTTATATATTCATTCTTGGTAAAGTTTGACTCAAAAGAACCGGAGCCGGGAATATGTTTTGTTTTCTGGCAAGGGGCAAAACAGCTGCCGATGCCTTTGATTATATTTTCAACTCTGCGCAAGTTCTCTCTGGCAAGGACGCCTGATAAATGCCCGCCTTTTTCCGGGGCCCCTGAACAAGCAATATAAAGGAGTGATTTTAAATGGTCGATAATTACGACTTTGTTATAAAAACCAAAGGCGCAATCAGGAATGCCCGGGCCTGGCTTTGGCTGCCGGTTTTTTAATTTATCTTCCAGGATAAAACCCAGGTCATAAGCAAGATAGCCGACTGCCCCTCCTAAAAAAGGCGGAGCCCCTTTTGCGGAAGTATTTTTGTATTGCTCCAAATTCCTACGCAGGGCACCAAAAGGATTTTGACCTTTGGTTTCTAAAACCAGATAGGGCTCAATGCCTAAAAAAGAATATCTTCCTCTCAGGCTGGAATCCAGAAAGAAACAGCGCTCTTTCTTGCTTAAGGCCTCAAAGACCTGAAATGGCCTGAGTTTTAATTTATATGATTTCAAGATGCAAGATGCCATCTATCCTGAACGACCTTTCTTCATTGCGCAAACAACAAAAACCCACAAGGTAGGTTTTTCCGGATTCCTGCCTGATCTCCTTAGGCAGCACTTCCCGCTCGGTAAGCTGGGCGCTGGTTGAGGAAAGATATTTTATTTTAAGCTTTACCCCCAGGTCAATTGCTTCCTGGATCTGTGCCAGGCGTTCATTCTGCATATTGTTTAAAAATACAGGGTCGATACTAAACAGCCCGGCGAAATTCTTAAAATCATCCACGCCTTTTGTTTTAAGGATCTCTCTTAATTTATTAAATACCCCCAAGGTCATTTCTACGTCTTCTAACGCGCGGTGCTTCTGCTGCTGCCTGACTCCCATCTTTTCGGCAACAAACCAGAGCGCATAACGCTGGAGCCCGGGTACAAGGCGCCTGGCCATTTTTAAAACATCTACGATCATCGTGCCCTGAGGCAGCGCCAAAGAATGCATAGCCAGTTCATTATTCAAGAACTCTAGGTCAAAAGGGGCATTGTAAGAACAAAGGCAGCTGCCTTCAATAAATTTTATAAATTGCGGGGCGATTTGCGCGATAGTAGGCGCGCCTTCCAGCATTTCCTGGCTGATATGGTTTACGGCAAATGCCGCTTCTGAAATCTTCCTGCCCGGATTAACCAGGCTTTCAAAAGAAGCGCTCTTTTCCCCGGCCTTAAACCTTATTGCCGCAATTTCCACGATCCTGTCCCCTGCGCGCGGCTCAAGGCCCGTGGTCTCCGTATCAAAAATCGTAAACTCTACTTCGTCGATTAACCTATCCATAATTTAGCTGTTAGATTTTGCCCTTTCTATCGTCTATTATAGTAGAAAGGAGGTAATCATCAAAGGATTAATGCCTGATACAAATTAAACTAACTCACCAAAAGGAGGACTCAAATGTCAGATACAATCTCTATAGAAGTTATTATGTCTAAAATCTTCGCGGTGCGCGGTAGACGCATAATGCTGGATAAAGACCTAGCTCAAATTTATCAAGTATCAACTAAAGCACTCATCCAAGCAGTTAAAAGAAACATAAAACGCTTTCCGGAAGACTTTATGTATCTGCTTACACAAGAAGAAGTTGCAAACTTGAGGTCACAATTTGTGACCTCAAGTTGGGGCGGCAGAAGATATCTGCCTTATGCTTTCACCGAACAAGGCGTTGCCATGCTTTCCAGCGTCTTAAACAGCGACTGCGCTATTATGGTAAATATTCAAATTATGCGCGCATTCACTAAACTAAGAGAAATATTGCTGACTCACAAAGAACTTATAAAGAAATTAGAAGAGCTTGAAAAGCGCCTTGATAAACATGACGTGGAAATCCAGGCAATATTTGATTGCCTGAGGCAGCTTGCCATGCCGCCTGATGAGCCCAAGCGCGCAATCGGGTTTCATGCTTGAGCTCTATGAATCTGTTGTATTTTCTCGCTCTTATCAAGTCTAGCTTTATGGTTCTTGCTTCCGGCGCTGAAAATTTTTGCCGTCGGCTACGGTTTACTTCGTCGCTCCGGCTCCGCCTTGCCCTTTCGAGAACTCCTCCGCTCCTCGTAAACCCTTGCCGACTGGAAGTCAATAGATAGTGCCAAAAATTTTCTAATGCGCCTTCAGCAAAAACCATAAAGCTTAAGCCATGCGCTCGAAACCGCACAAGATTCATTAAGAACAAACGTAACAATAATTTCTTAGCGATTGGCTTGGCTGTGTTTTTGCAAACCTTGCCTTCGCTTCCTACCCTGCCCCAAGAGAGAATATTTGCGGGATACTCGGGGCGGGAGACGAGGCGCGATTTGAGCAGGGCGTAACGCAGGCCGAGCGGGCAAGGTTCACCCGCTAAAGGATAGTAGTGAGAGCGAGGCCGAGTAGCCGAGCGCGATTTTCCACGCTGGGGAAAATCGCGCGTCCCTGCGAAAACGCGCCTCGGCAGGACCCGCCCTTTCTAGAGAACCCGCCAAAATCGCTATATCCCCCGTTTTACAATGAACGCCGGCACAAGTTTGACCGGATGATACGATAATTTTACGCGCTTTAGGTTCTCCAAGCCGGAATCATCCATGATATTTATGTACTTATTGCCGCTTAAATCGCGGCTGAACTGGCGGAAGATAAATTGCGCCAGGCCTTTGATAGTTAAATCGGTAATTTCATATAAAATGCAGAAAGTGTCTTTATTTAATTTGAACCCGAAGGTAAAACCTTTTATTTGGTTATCCACTTTGACCAAGCGCCCCGCACAATTGAGATCCTTATAATTATTCAATAGCACTTTTAGCGACTTACGGCTATCCTCAAGCATAAACTGATAATAATCTTCTTTTCTGTTATGGCTGCGCTGCTCTGCCCATAAGTCGTATAATTTGAAACAGGCGTTTTTGTCCGTACTTTTATAAGGCGTGAAAGAAAATTTGCAGTGTTTCACAAAATAATTGCAGCTTGCCCGCTTGGACTTAAATGCATTGCCTTTTAACGCAGCCAAATCGCCCCGTAAGCAAACATAGTCGCTGGATTTTTGCTGAAAAACATACCCTGCCCTCTTATAAATTTCTAAATTCTTCTCCTCCGCGTTTTCAATGCGGGATAATTCCGGATTTTTGTTCAAGAAACTAAGGGCACTGAACGCGCCGGATAAGACCCTCGGAGTGATTTTTTTGGCAAGCGGCTCCAGATACAGGAAAGAACCGATCTTATCGGTAAAATAAACACACAGCGCTTCATCAATCACCTGCCACTGTATCCGGAAAAATTCTTTCCAGATATAGATATTAGGAAAAGCATACACGGATAGTTCATGCCTGTATGCGCCTAAATATTTTTCAAATATTTTCTTATCCTTTAAGGATAAATTATTTAGTTTCATCCTGAATATTTAATTCACAGCAATCGAGGGCGTCTTCGTAGGCCTGGATTAAATGAGGGTTTTCTTTTAAAACTCTAATAAACTTCGGAGAATTCAGGAATTCATCCAGATAATTGACGTATTCTTTAAATTCCCTGGAATCGGCCTTTTCTCTTGCATAAGGACAATTTAAATCAACGGTCAAAAGAACTTTCTTGTTCCTGAAGGCAATAAGAAACGGGTACAATTGGCATTCAAACGGCCGCATCGCATAGATCTTGCATTTATTATCTGCAACACTGAGGCAGGGGCAGAAAAACCCGTCTTTTCCTTCAATCGGCACAGGCACAATCCTTTTATTAAGCGAAAGGGAAAGCGCAGGGACCCCTTCTTTATCAACCAACGAGAGGATCTCTTCCTCCAAAAGGCAGGGCGACCACACGGAATCAGCTTCTTTAAACCTGCAGCAGCCGGAACACTTCAGGCAGGCCTCTTCAGGAACGAATTGTTTTATCATTTGACGATGCTTCCCAGTTTTAATTTTCTTTCCGGCGATATGATAACAATACCTGATTCATCTGAGCCGGCTAAAAGCATACCCTGGCTTTCAACTCCGCGCAGCACTGCCGGGTCCAAATTATCCACCACAACTACCTGCTTGCCGATTAGATCTTCCTTCTGGTAAAAAGGCCTGATGCCCGCTACCAGTTGCTTGGTTTTATCCCCTAAATCAACTGTAACAATATACAGTTTATCCGCATTTGGATGTTCTGTAACTTCTTTTATTTCAGCAACTTTCAATTCTAGCTTACGGAAATCATCTATGGTCGCCATTTTCAATTCCTCCTTATATTATTTGGTTTATAATAACACGTAGCAAGAGAAAAAACAAGGGGCGTTTCTTGAATTTCAGAAACGCCCCTCGGCTTTTTTAACTGGCGGGGCCTACTCCATAAGGTTCTCACTTTTTATGAGGCCCCAATTGATAATAAATTATCACAAGAGATAATTTGAGGCAAGCCTTTTATTTCTTTTGCCCCCCCCATCCCCCGCCTGAACGGCGGGGGCGC
>VGKM01000016.1 GCA_016867005.1 Candidatus Omnitrophota bacterium
CGACCACAATCAATTGGCTTTTATTGTTTATGAAAAAAGGATCCCGATTTTTTCAGGAGAATTCGTGCATCTGGGGGAAACCCGGAAAAGAGAAGCAATAAAGGCAATGGAATTATTGGGCCTTAAGAAGGAAGACCTCGTGTTTTTGGGTTATCCTGATTTCGGGACATTCAGTATTTTCAAAGATTACTGGCAGAGTAAGGCGCCTTACAAGAGCCTGTTGACAAGGATTTCCCGCGTGCCGTATAAGGACGATTTATCGTACGGCGCCCCTTATATTGCAGAAAACATTTTAATTGATTTAAAAACCGTCCTTAAAAGATTCAGGCCCACAAAGATCTTTGTTTCTTCGCCTCTCGATGTCAATGTCGACCATAAAGCATTTTATCTGTTCCTGCAGGTGGCGCTTTCCGACATGGAGAAGGAAATGGAGAAGCCGAAAGTTTATCCTTATCTTATCCATTGGGTAGGTTGGCCCCTGCCCAGGCATTATCATCCGGGATTGGCATTGGTCCCGCCAAAACAATTATGGGGCCTGCCCATAGATTGGTATAAATACGATTTGCCGGGCCGGGAACTGGATAAAAAACATAAATCAATCCTTTGTTACAGGAGCCAGACGCAATCCAGCGCATTTTATCTTTTGGCTTTTGCCAGGAAAAATGAATTATTCGGCAACTACCACGATATTCAACTTTTTATGCCCTCTTTCCAGGAGGCCGTGGATGCCCAAAACGATATTTCCGTAAAAGACCGCCTTGCAGCATTATTTGGACTGACACAGATGTTTCAGGAAAAATCTGCCGATATGGCAGGTTATTATTCGGATACTGCCAAGAGCGATAAAAAAGTTAAATATAGTATTGAAGGCGGCAATCTTATCATCCGCATTGCCAAAGCCGAAGAAAGGTCGCGCACAACTAAAAATTTGATCTATCTTTTCGGGTATAGTTATAAAGTGCCTTTCAAAGAAATGCCGAAGATCACTATTTATACAAAATATAACCGGTTCAGGGTGTTTGATTCCAGGAAATTAATACAGGAAAGCAACGTCGATTTAAAGCTGCTTCCCGGGCAGATTAATCTGAAAATCCCCTTAAGATTATTGGGCTTTCCGGATTACATCCTTGCCTCAGTAAAGGCCTATACCGATAAGCCCCCGGTTTTTAGCACGGGTTTCAGGAAAATAAATATCGGGCTGGCGGCCGGGCAGCGGAAAGGCAAATGATGCTAGAATTAAAATGCGTAAAGATAGAAAAACCGGAAGATGTAAATTTCATTTTGGGGCAGAGCCATTTTATTAAGACGGTAGAAGACCTTTATGAAACCCTGGCCGGTAATGCCCCGGGGATAAAATTCGGTTTTGCTTTTGTAGAGTCGTCGGGCGCATGCAAGGTAAGGTCAGAAGGCAACGATGATGGGCTGAAAGAGCTTGCTGAAAAAAATGCCCTGGCTATCGGCGCAGGGCACAGTTTTATTGTCTTTATCAGGAATGCGTTCCCGATAAATATCTTAAACGATATCAAGGCGATCCCCGAGGTCTGTACTATCTATTGCGCAACAGCAAATCCGGCGGATGTAATCGTAGCCGAAACGGATTCCGGCAGGGGGATCCTGGGCGTTATTGATGGTTTTAAACCGAAAGGTATTGAGAACGAAGAAGATAGAAAATGGCGCTATGAATTCCTGCGTAAAATCGGCTATAAACTTTAATTAAATACCATGGACTGGAAAGCAATTAAGAAGAGTATCCCGCGCTTTATGGGTTGGTTTGCTTTAATGGCGGCCTCCTTTGTTATCAAGCTTATCCCTTACGGTTTACTGAATAAATTTGCGGGGGCCCTTGCGGCTTTCGGATTCGCGGTTGCCGTAAAACAAAGAAAAACCGCTTTGGAAAGTTTAAGCGTGGCTTTCGGAGAGAATAAGACAAAAGAAGAGTTATCCCGTATTGCTAAAGACAGTTTTGTTTATATGGTAAAATCGGGATTTGATCTTCTTTCTATGCTGGATAAGCCCGAATTACTCAAGAAGCATGTTTTTTTTGAAGGAAAAGAAAATCTTGATGCGGCATTAGCTAAGGGCAGGGGCGTGATCCTGGTCAGTGCGCATTTCGGGAATTTCCCGCTTGCCCTTGCTAGGATTGCCCAGGAAGGGTACGCTGTTTCCGGCATCATGCGGCCGATGCGCGATGCACGAGTGGAAAAGATCTTCTTGGAAAAACGGGAGAAGTATAATGTCAAGACGATTTACAGCCAGCCGCGCAACACCTGCGTTGAACAGACAATTAGAGTTTTAAGGGATAATAATATAGTGTTTATCCCGATAGACCAGAATTTCGGGACCGCGGGCGTTTTTGTAGATTTCTTCGGCAGGAAAGCAGCTACTGCAACCGGGCCGGTGATCTTTGCCCAACGTACCAAGGCAGCGCTGCTGCCGTGTTTTGTGGTAAGGCAAAATGATGATTCCCATAAGATCATTTTTGAAACAGGGATCAATTTGGAAGAGAAGGGCGGCTCTGAAGAAACAATTATTGTTAACATCCAGAAATTAACCGGGATCATTGAATCTTATATCAGAAAATACCCTGCAGAGTGGAGTTGGATCCACCGCAGATGGAAATCAAAACCTAATGAGGGGACGAGGTAAAAATGGCAAAGTCAAAGCCTATCGTTGTAAAGTTAATCATCGGCCTTATTTTTTTGGCGCTGGGCGGGTTAGCTGCCAGGATTTGGTGGGGCGACCTTTTAATTTTGGCCAAAGGGTTTATCGGGCCATTTTTTATACTCTTGGGTATCATTATCTTGGCTATCGCTAAAGAATAGGCTTTTTAATCGGGCGCGGTGCTTAATACTTCTAAAAAAGGAGAATGATGTGGAAGCTATTTTAAAAAGGGAAATTATCGTCAGTAAGAAGTTATGCCAGGCAATAGGGGTTGCGGTTTTTGTTATTTTGACCGCATTGGGGGCATTTGTGCGCATTCCTCTTCCGTTTAGCCCGGTGCCGGTAACCCTGCAGACATTTTTCGTGTTGCTTTCGGGTGCTTTTTTAGGCAGCCGTTTAGGCGGGATAACGCAATTAAGTTATTTATTCATAGGTTTCTTAGGGGTGCCGATTTTTACGGGAGCCGGAAGCGGGGCAGGTTATCTTTTAGGGCCTACCGGAGGGTATCTGGCCGGGTTTATATTTGCGGCAGTTTTTTTGGGCCATACCGTAAAAAAATACGGTGGAAGTTTTCTTTCGCTATTCTGCCTGTTTTGCATAGCCGATGCTATACTGTTATTATCAGGGGTGCTTTGGCTGAAAACGCTTTTCGGTTACGATATGCAAAAACTCATCCTAATCGGGTTCCTGCCTTTTGTCCCCGCAGACCTGATTAAGGCATTTTTTGCCGCAGGTGCCTATAATAAATTTAAGTCCCGTTTAAAAGAGGTGTTTTAGAAAGAAGGGGGTGCCATGAAAGTAAAAGAAATTATGATAAAAGATGTTTTCACTCTTTCTCCCGGGATGAACGCAAAAGAGGCGCTGGATTTATTGGCAGAGAAAAAGATCAGCGGCTTGCCTGTTGTTGACGAGAACAAAAAACTGGTAGGCATGTTTACCGAGAAAGAAGTATTAGCCCGTATCCTGCCTACTTATGTCGAGGCAGTGGGAAAATTCATATATGAAGAAAACCCAAAGGCAGTAAAACAAAAAGTGATTTCGTTCGCTTCTTTTACCGTCGAGCAGATTATGAGAAAAAACGTTGTTACGGTAAATGAGGACGCGACTCTCTGTGAAGTGGCGCATGTGATTTTAACGCAAAAAGCCCGGCGCCTGCCCGTTGTCAATAAAGATTCTGGCATGGTAGGGATTGTTTTAAGAGGCGATGTAATAAAACACTTATTCGCAGAATATATTTAATTATGAAAAATATTCTCTCCAGATTTATCCTTTTATTTTTTATCTCCTTATCTTTGGGGTTTTTTTCTTATTCATCGGGTTTGAATTTCCATCAATCGATGTCTATAGGGATTTTCTCTATTTCTATACTTGGGACGCTTTTCTTCTGGAGTTTCCGGTTAAGCTTTGCGTTCCTGGGGACAGCGATCCTTATGATGACAAGGACTATAGACCTTGAGCACCTGATAAGGTTTGCGTCGCTTGAAGTCATCCTGTTCTTAATCGGGATGATGATCATAATCGGCCTTCTAAAGGATGAAGGTTTTTTTGCCTGGATAGTTTCTTTAATTTTGCGCATCCCCAACCTTACGGCAAAGAAATTCGTTTTTTCCATAAGCGTATTCTCTGCGCTTCTTGCATGCGCGGTAGATGAGGTTACCTCAATTATATTTATGGTCGCGGCGATCCTGGAGATTTGTGACTACTTTGAAGTGGACCCCTTGCCTTTTATTATTATTTCGGTGTTGGCTACCAACATCGGCAGCGCTGCAACGGTTTTAGGAAACCCCATAGGTATTCTTATCGCTTCCAAGGCAGGGCTTACCTTTGAGGATTTTATTTTTAAATCCTTCCCCGTAGCTTTTATTTCCCTGTTTGTGGTGATTGCTATAGTTATGTTCTGGTACAGAAAGTCAATGGATAAGCTGGATGCCCATATTAAAGAATTCGGCTCCAACGAAATGTTAATAAAATTGATTTCCATACCTGCCGAGAAAAGCTTAAAGATAAGCTTGGCGATTTTTGCCGGTACGCTTATCGTTATTTCTTTCCATCATCGGCTTGAGATATTATGGAAACTTGACTTAAATACCGTGCTTCTGGTGATGCCGCTTTTTTCAAGCGGGATAATTATGATATGGAGGAGAGCAAAGGCGCGCGATTTTATAGAAAAAGACGTAGAATGGTGGACGCTTTTATTTTTTCTGCTGCTCTTTGCCCAGGCAGGGACATTAAAATATACCGGGGCAACGGATGTCCTTGCCCAGAGGATCGTTGGGATAACAGGGCATAGCCCCCATATTTTAACCGGGGCAATACTATGGATGAGTACAATCGGCTCCAGCCTTCTGGATAACGTTGTACTCGTAGCGGCTTTTATCCCTATTGTACAAGGGTTCCAATCTTTGAATTTGAACCTGCAGCCGCTTTGGTGGGCCCTGCTTTTAGGGGGGTGTTTCGGCGGCAATATCACGGTGGTCGGCTCTACCGCCAATATAGTGGCGCTTGGCATACTGGAAAAAGAAAAGAGGATCCATATCAATTTCTTCAGGTGGTTCTGGATAGGCCTTACCGTCGGAGTTATTACAACCTGTATCGCCTGGCTGCTTCTGGTGACGCTGCCGATATACCATTAGGTGAGCTTATTGACAAAAGCCCGCCATTATGTTATATTAATAAAAATTCGTAGGAGGTACAAATGAAAGCCGTTAAAATTTCCGTCTTAATACTATTTATAGCCCTATCATTTTTATATTTTTCTTCTGCTCTCTGCCAGGCCGCAGATTCAAGTGTCGTAATCGGGCCTGCAGAACCGGAGGAAGAAGAAGGCCCGGATACTTTATGGATTTGGGGTGAAGTTGTCCTGGTAAACCCGCAGGAAAAACTGGTCAATGTCAAATACCTTGACTACGAAAGCGATGCCGAAAGAGAAATCGCTATTACCGTGGATCAAAGTACCGTATTTGATAATATTGCTTCTCTGGACCAATTGAAACAAAAAGATACTGTTAGTATCGATTATATTACCGGTGCCGACGGAGTAAATCTGGCTAAAAATATAAGCATAGAGAAGCCGGAAGAAGCTGGAATCGGCGAGATGGAGATACAGGAAGACGAAGCGCCTTCCGCAGCTATCCAATAGCGGATCAGCCAAAATCTACTTTTTGAGGCAGGGAGGTAAGTTCCCTGCCTTTGTGCTTAATGGCCTTTCATTAAACAGGCATTAAGGCAGGGATAATATGAAGAAGCCCATTTGTTTTCTGGTAATGTGTTGTTTGATTTGCCTATCGGCCGGCTGTGCTTCAATATTCAGGCCGAAAACCGCCCCTGACCTGGGGATCGGCCCTCTTCCTTATACGGGGCTTAAGGCGCGCATAGCTGTGGGAGATTTTGAGATCAGTACCATGAAAGCAACTAATGAAATCGGGCTTGCCTTGCGTGAGATACTGATAAATGTTTTAACAAGCACCGGCCGTTTTATCATCTTAAACCGTATCCCCGGACAGGCACAACAGGAAGCCCCTGCCGAATTGATTGTCAGTATAAACCTGGTTGATTTTGAGCCGCAGGCATCGGGCGGGCGCTCAGGCATAGGGGGCGGCGGAGGGGTGTCAAGCGGAGCATTAGGGGGGCTTTTAGGCAGGTCTTTAAATAATGCAAGAGTTGCCCTTGATGTGCGTATCGCCGATGCTGTTAGTTTAAGGCCGGTTTCATCAATAATGCATATTAAGGGCCAGGCCTCTGATTCTAATATCGGCAGTATTTACGGCAATTGGGCTTTAGCAAAGGAACTTTCTGTTTATGCGCACACGCCGATGGAGAAAGCAATCCGCATTTCAGTTATAGAAACAGCGCGTTATGTTATTGATGGAGTACCAGAGAGGTTCTATAAGTATTAATGAAAGGATAAAAAATGGGAAAACGCAAACGCAGAGGCAAGCTTAACTGGCGTTCCAAGAAAGCCAATAAAGGCAGAAGGCCTAACTTAGGGTAACTAAAATACTCAGTAACTATGGGGCATAGTAAAAAGATTATTAAGTCCGGCAAAAGAAGGATCCTTTTGCTAGGGGTATTGATCTTAGCTGTTTATTGGATTGCCGAATCTTTGATCGATTCGGCAATTCTTTTGAAGGTCCCGTTTGCCCAGGCGGTGTTTTCTCCCGGAGTGTATGCAATCTGGATGCGCCTCACAGTCGTATTATTAATATCATTTTTTGCGATCTTTGCACAGATAACCATTAATAAATTCAGCAGGTTAAGTATTTCCTTAGAAGAAGAGAAAAATAATCTCAAAGAGTTAAAAGAGCTCTTTGAAGGCATTACTGAAGGTATCCCCGAAGGGATTATCCTGGTTTCCAGGGATTTAAAGGTCATTTGGGCGAACAAGGCAATGCTTAGCCAAACCGGATACACAGCCCAGGATATTTTAGGCAAACACTGCTACGCTGTTACGCATAGACAGGACTCTCCCTGCAGGGTCCCAATACATACCTGCCCGATATCCGAATCAATAAAGACCGGAAAGCCGTGCACTACTCTGCATACTCATTTCGATAAAGATGGGAAAAAGATATTTGTTGAAGTAAGTGTTTATCCGATCAAAGATAATTCCGGCAATATCACGCAATTTATCCATCTAAGCCGCGATATTTCAGAAAGAAAACGCCTGGAGAACTTAAAAGACGAATTCGTTAATACCGTTTCCCACGAATTACGCACCCCGCTTGCAATCATCAAGGAGTCAATAGACGTATTGCTTGACAGGACAACAGGAGAGATCACTAAAGATCAGGCAGACATTTTATCGGGAGCCAAGAATAATATAGAAAGATTAGGCCGCATAGTAGATAATTTGCTTGATATTTCAAAGATAGAATCAGGGAGGGCTTATCTGAATAAAAACGTCTTTAATCTTTCCGGCCTGATTAAGGATACCGTGTCTTCTTTTGAACCCCTGGCAAAAGAGAAAGGGCTGGAAATAAGAGTAAAAATCCCGGAAGGCGATTTGGATATTCTTGCGGATTCAGACAGGATATCCCAGGTGTTTGTCAATCTAATCGGCAATGCCATTAAATTTACAAACCAGGGGTTTATCGAGGTTTCGGCAATGGTTGACCAAGGCACAATTTTCTGCAGTATAAGCGATACCGGCATCGGCATCGCAGCAAAAGATGTCCCGCAACTTTTTCAGAAATTCCATCAGTTGGGACGCAAGTCAGGTTCAGGCGCAAAGGGTACCGGTTTGGGGCTTTCAATTACTAAAGAAATAATCCAGATGCATGGAGGGGATATTTCGGTAAAAAGCCAGCCGGAAAAAGGCACGGCTTTTACCTTTTCCCTGCCTGAATATACCCCGCAAAAAGATTAAAATGAAGAAAAAAGTGGCTGTTATCGGAGCCGGAGTAGGAGGGTTGTCTACGGCTGCCCGGCTTGCCAGAAGCGGTTTTCAGGTGGAAGTTTTTGAGAAGCTTGCAAAGTGCGGAGGCAGAAACCATCTTTTGGAATCAGGCGGTTTCAAATTTGATATGGGGCCGTCATTTGTCCTGATGCCGGATTTTTTTGAAGAGGTTTTTTCTTATTGTAACGAGGATATCGGCGATTACCTGGATTTCAGGAAGCTGGATGTTAATTATAAGATCTTTTTCCCCGATGGCAAAGCCCTTACCATTTACAGCGATAATCTAAAGACAAAAGAAGAACTGGAACGCATCGAAAAAGGGAGCCCCGCATCTTACGACAGATTCATCAAAAAGACAGAGGAGTTTTATGCTTTGGTGCGGCCGCTGCTTTTTAAATGTTTCTCCTGGAAGCAATTATTCAATCCCGGATACTGGCCGCTTTTAACCAAGCTTAAGCCCTTTGATTCTTATTGGGGTATCGCATCGAAGTTTTTTAAAACAGAAAAACTGCGGTATGCCTTTACTTTTGAAGCGATGTTTATGGGGGTCTCTCCTTACCAGGCCCCGGGTTTTTACAGTATTATTACTTATGCAGACCAGGTGCAAAAGATATACCATCCGATGGGCGGGATGTACCAGATCCCGCTTGCTTTAGAAAAAATGGCAAAAAAATTCGGAGCAGAATTTTATTATAATACGGAAGTTTCTAAGGTTTATAAAACTGAAGACGGGATCTGGCTGGAATCAGAGAAAGGGACCACTCTCTATGATTATGCGGTTGTTAATGCCGATTATTGCTATGCCCAGGAAAGTATTTTAGGGAGAAGATTGCCTGATTACAGGTATTCCTGTTCGGTGTTCCTGATCTATCTGGGATTAAAACAGAAAATCCCGGGCCTGGAGCACCACAACCTGTTTTTTTCCGGAGACCTTAATAAAAACTTAAACCAGATTTTCAAGGATAGCGAGTTTCCCGATGACCCGTCATTTTATATCCATGTCCCTACGGTAACAGACCCCAAGCTTGCCCCGGAAGGAAAAGAGATAGTTTACATCCTTATCCCGGTGGCAAACCTGAAAAATTGTCCGGATACCACAAAAAACCACCAGGAGCGCCTGCGTAAAAACGTTTTTAGAAAGATCAAGGAAATAACAGGAGAGGATTTAGAACCGCTTATTGAGGTTGAACACAGGTTCTATCCCGAAGATTTTATCAAATCTTATAATATAAAAAACGGAGCTACTTTCGGCCTTGCGCATAACCTGATGCAAAGCGCGTTCTTCAGGCCGGCTAATTTTGACAATAAGATTAAAGGGCTGTTTTTTGCCGGGGCCAGTACGCAGCCGGGTGGGGGTTTGCCGGTAGTAATAGCAAGTTCAAGGATAGTTGCAGATTTGATCAGGGGGAATTAAGAACGCGCTGTTGTTTTTCTATCGTTTCGATTATTTCCCGGGTAGTCGAATCCGGAGTGGATGCGCCTGAAGCTATCCCGACGGACCTGGCGCCTTTAAACCACTGGAATTTCAACTCGCCTTTTGATTCTATCCAATAGGTTTTCTTGTTCAACTTTCTTGCTATTTCAAAAAGGCGCTTTGTATTAGCGCTTTTCTTTGAGCCGATAATAATCATTACGTCGTTTTCAAGGGGCATCACTTTTATTTCCTGTTGTTTCAGGGTAGTAGGAGTGCAAATAGTGTTAAAAAACTCAAACGTTTTAATTAATCTTTCAAGTTTTCCTGCGACTTCCAGGGTTTTTTCGATTTGCTGTGTTGACTGGACGACTGCCGCGGCTTTTTCAATACCCCGGATTTCTTTTAACGGTATCGGTTTCTGGGGGTCTATGATTATTGCTTTACCCGTAATTTGCCCGGCTATGCCATGGACTTCATCATGGTTTTTGTCCCCAATAATAATGATCCGGGAACCTTTATATTCCATATCGGTTACGATCCGGTGGATTTCTTTCACCATAGGGCAGGTGGCGTCAACTATTTTATATTTCAGCTGATTTGCCAAATTGATCGTAGCCATGCATGCTCCATGCGCGCGGATAAGCAGGGTTTTCCCTTTTCCCGGGCCTAATTTTTTTATTTTTGATAGCCCCGCTTTTTTTAACCCTTCGACTACGTCTTCATTGTGGACAATATCGCCCAGCATTTCTACTTTTTCTCCGGACCTGGCTAATTCCAGCGCTATTTTAAGCGCCCTTTTTACGCCAAAACAAAAGCCCGCAGATTCTGCCAGGTTGATTTTCATTTTTTGATTCTCCTTAATACATGGATGGTCCGGGAAATCTTGCCCCAGAGGTTTACGTATGCCCTTTTTGAGAAAACGTCATAACCGTTCTTTTCTATTTCGTCCAGTATGCCTGAGTATATTTCTTTCATAAGAGAGGCGACAAAACGGCAGCGGCGGTCGGCAATCATAATGATCCCCAGCTCTGACTCGCGGTAAAGGTCGCGCGCCCGTTCTATCTGAAATTTCATCAATGACCTGAAGTTTTCGTTTACTATGCCTTCTTTTATATCATTTTCGCTCACGCCGAAAGAAAACATTTCTTCCTGCGGCAGGTAGATCCTGCCGCGCGCATAATCTTCCTTTAAGTCGCGCAGCATGTTTGTAAGCTGCATTGCAACTCCCAGCCTGACCGCATAGTCCTTGGCCTCATCATTATCATAACCGAATAATATAAGTATCATCAGGCCGACCACGCCGGCAACCTTATAGCAATAATCCCACAATTCAGGAAAATTCCTATAGCGGTTTTTACAAAAATCCATATACATGCCTTCAATCAATTCGTCAAAATAAAAGCGGGGGATATGGTATTTATCTACCGTTTCTTTGAATGCGCTCAAAATACTTATTTTGGGCGGTTCATTATTATATATGGATTCGATATTTCTTTTTGCCGTAGACAGCTCAATTAAACTTGAGTCCTTGTCCGTTGCTTCATCGCTCAATCGGCAGATGGCATATATCGCATAGGTGGCGTTCCTTTTTTCTTTTGTCAGGAAAAGAGACGCAAAATAGAAATTTTTAGCGTACCTTTTTGTGATCTTTTCCGCTATTTTATAGCCCGATGAGATTTTATTTTCCTTGGTGGCTTCCATGCCATTATTTTACATCTAAGTTGCCTGAAATCAATGTAAAAGTAGGGGGTAGGCCCGGTAATTAATTTATGTTGAAAATGGCACGATTCGGGGATAGAATAATTTTGTCATGTCAAAGTATATGTGGGTTTTGTTGTTTTCCGGCGCGCTTCCTCTGTTCCTCAGTTTTTACCCCCCGTTAAGATTCTACAGGAATTTCAAAGCACTTTTAAAAAGTATTTTGCTTATTTTATTAATTTTCGGTTCCTGGGATATTTTTGCTGTCTGGAGAGGGCACTGGTATTTTAATCCAAGCAGCGTCTGGCAGCTCAAAGTCATTAACCTGCCGCTGGAAGAAGTGCTGTTTTTTGTAGTTATTCCTTTTTGCTGTATTTTCACCTGGGAAGCGCTGAAATTCATCAGGGCTAAATTAAGATGAAAGAATACACTTTTATTGCAGCGGCTTCTGTATTTATTGCGGTATTCCTTGATGCCAGGTTGAAAACCTCCCTTTTTAGAAAACCGTTGTTTTATTTATTTCTATTTGTGATATTCTTATTCAAGTTGCTGGTTAACGGATACCTGACCGGGAATGATATTGTTATGTATAACCCCTATATGATACTTAATTTTAGGGTTGGCAGTATACCTATCGAGGATTTTCTTTTCGGTTTCAGTATGGTTTCCATGAGCATAATTTTCTGGGAATATTTCATACATAAAAATAAACATGCTTAGAATATTCATATTTATTTTGCTTTCTAATCTATTTATTCGCTCCGGATTCTGCTTTGATTGGAAGATCCTTCATGAGAATGCAGATGTATTGAGCGTAAACCAGGCAGAAAATACCGTGAGGATGCATCTGGCATCCCTGGAGGATAAGTATACCCTTGCCTTGGTCTATCTGAATTTACGCAGGGATTCCGAGGCGGAAGAAATTTTCGATTATATCCTTCAGGTCAACCCCGAAGCTTATGAAGCCAAATGGGGCAAGGCAGAAGTTCTGCGCCGTAAACACAACTATCCGGAGAGCGGAAAAATCCTGTCGGAGATCATAGAAGATGCGCCTGATTTTTCTCCTGCTTATATAAGCTTGGCGTATATAAAATACATGAAATTTGATTTTAATCAGGCGGTGGCCCTTGCAACAAAAGTGATCGAGCAAGGCAAAGATATTGTCGATCTTAGTAATTATGTCAGGGCCATACTTATAGTCAGCGGCGCAAAGGGCATGATCGCTCATTACGGAGGGCCGTTGTCAAAAATTATAAACGGCACAGCAGTTTTCCCCGGCCTTAAGAAGGCAGAAAAGGCAAAACCCGATGATCCGGCAGTATTGTTTGGATTGGGGGCTTTTTATCTGTTGGCTCCCAGGTTCGCCGGAGGCGATCTTGACAAGTCATTAGATTATCTTAATAAGGCAGTCAAAAAAGACCCGAAATCCCCTGATGCGTATGTGCGCCTTGGCCAGGCCTATAAAGCAAAGGGCGATATTGAAAAATATAATTTTTATCTTAATAAGGCGTTGGAAATAGATGCGGCCAATGAGTTGGCCCTTGACATTAAAAACGGTACCTGCAGGTTTATTTGCGTCGGCAAGAAATAATAGCCGGGTCAGATTTCAAGGATTTGTTGGGCGTAGTCCTTCAGAGTTTCTTTATATTCTGCTTTGATTTTTGAGCTATCCAGCAGTTTCTTAGCTTTTTCCAGGCAGGCATAGACCTCTTTTTTAGCAAAATCGAGCGCCCGGCTGCCGATTATGATATCCTGCATTTTTTTAAGGTCCCCCTTATCGGCTACAGGTTTCGTAAAAATCCTGTTAATGCCTGTTTTGTTCCCGGAATATTTATAGGCATACCAGATGAGGATTGTTTTTTTAGCTTCCTGAAGGTCGGTAAGCGTTGATTTTCCTATTTTTTTCTCACTGCCGAACATCCCCAGGATGTCGTCTTTGATCTGGAAGGCCCTCCCCAGGTATATCCCGTATTGATACAACTTCTTTATTTCTGAAGGGCCGGCCCCTCCCAAGATCGCCCCGATTGCAAGAGGCGAGGCAAAGGTATAGCAGGCGGTTTTATAATCATATATTTTATATATATCTTTTTTGGATATCTCTTTCAGCGGTTTTATCCCGTACAGAAGTTCTACAAATTCCCCGCAGCCGGTGTAAAGCGCTGCTTCAATCAGAGACCTCATGGCGCGTTCCTTGCGTTCTTTATTTTCATCTATTGCCAGGAATGCGTTGAGGCCTATGGCATACATCACATCTCCGGCCACAATCGCCAGGTCCTCTCCGTTAAATTTAATATTTTTTGCCCGCCTGAGGTAATCGTTGAAGATTTTATGCATGGAGGGCTTACCGCGCCTGGTATCGGATTTATCAATAATATCATCATGGACAAGCATAAAGTCATGGAGAAATTCAATTGAAAGCGCGCTTGTATACAATCCGGGGGCTTCTTTTTTTGCAAAGCCGAGGTAGCTTGTTACAAATAAAGTAGGCCTGACGCGCTTGCCGTTTCTTGAGGCAAACTCTTTGATCCGGCCGATTAACAAGGGGGAGATCTTGCTTAAGGAATACCTTTTATCTACTTCCAGGATGAACCTGGGAAGCTCCCGTTCGATCTTATTTTTTATTTTAATCATGGCAGGTTTTATGTTAACATATAGGCAAATGAATTGCAAATGGATTCAATACCTGGCCAGGGCAATGCGCCTTCCATTTGTTGCTGCCAGCGCCCTCCCGTTTATTTTCGGCTCCCTGCTTTCAAAAAACAATTTTAACTTATTGAATTTTTTCCTGGGATTATCAGCCGTAATATTTACCCATCTTGGGGCAAACCTTATCAATGACTATGCCGATTCAAAGAGCGGGGCAGATTGGAAAGATGCGGGGTTTTATGGCTTCTTTGGGGGGTCGAAATTGATCCAAAGCGGGATATTGACGGAAAGGTTCTATTTTAACTTGTCAATCGCCTGTTTTTTTATTGCCGCTGCGGCTGTTTTGACGCTTGCCTTTATCCTAAAAAGCCCGCTTACTATCTTTCTATATATAGGTATTCTTCTGCTTGCCTGGTCATATTCGGCTAAGCCCCTGCAATTTTCCTACCATAGGATGGGAGAAATAATCATATTTATTCTTTTTGGCCCGGTGCCGGTGATGGGGGGATATTTTATACAGACCAGGATATTCCCTACGCTGGAAGGGTTCCTGCTTTCTTTGCCCTTTGGTTTTCTTACCACATCAATTTTAATCGCTAATGAGATCCCCGATCTTCCTCAGGATAAAGAAGCCGGAAAATTAACCTGGGTAAGCCTGGTTAACCCTGAAACGGCATTCTTGTTATATCTTTTTCTTCAGTTGTTGGCATTTCAGGCAATCGGGCTGGGTATAATTATGGGCTATCTTAATCCTATCGCACTTTTTTCTTTT
>VGKM01000017.1 GCA_016867005.1 Candidatus Omnitrophota bacterium
ATAAGCCACAATTTTAAGATAGCTATGGTGGCAGTAGTTTTCTTTCTGGCATTATTCCGCCTTTTGGATATTTTTTATCTGCCTGCATTCAGCCCGGGAGTTGATTTAATCTCTGATAAAATAATTTTGACTGTAGTATTATTGGTCCTGGTTTACTTATGGATCCAGGAGACCAAGGATTATAATACTTTATTGACGTTAAACAAAGACCTGGAGGCAAGCCACGAGCAGCTTAAGCAGGCAGAAATCGAAAGCATCTCGGCATTGATTAAGGCAGAAGAAGCTAAGGACCCTTATACCGTAGGGCATTCGGAAAGAGTGACAAAGATCTCGGTAGCCATAGCCGAAGAAATGAATTTGGGCGAAGATTTTCAATTGACCCTTTACCGGGCAGGCCTTTTGCATGATATAGGAAAAATCGGCATTAAAGATGCAATTCTTCTTAAAAAGGAAAAATTAACCGATGATGAGTGGGAGATCATCAAGAGCCATTCAACTAAAGGCGCGGCTATCTTAAAACCCCTGAAGTTTTTATCGGAAGAAATCGAGATAATCCTTGATCACCATGAGCGCTTTGACGGCAAAGGTTATCCTTACGGATTAAAAGGCGATGAAATCCCTCTGGGCGCCTTGATCATTGCCGTTGCAGATGCATTTGATGCAATGAATTCATTACGGCCTTACCGTGAACCGCTGGCAAGGAACGTGATTATTGAAGAACTAAAGAAGGGGCAAGGTACACAGCATAAGGCGGAAATATCTGACACCTTTCTGCGGCTGCTCGAGAAAAGGCCGCAGATGTGGGCCCGGTAGCCGGATAAAATAATGAAGGAGCGTATGATAATGAAAAAGTTTTTGTTTTTTTGCATCTGTGTCATTTTATTGCCAGGTTGCGCAACATATAAATATAACAAAGGAAAGGCGTCCGACGAAAATGGGTATGTTGTTTCGCGCGATGAAACCGCGGTCTTGGAATATACCGTAGGCCCTACGGGCCAGACGCCGGAAGACCTGGATTTAGCAAAAGAAAGGTTTACGAGGCGGAAAGCGACTGTCGAGTATTATTATAAGCAAATGGGTAAAATGGAGAGCCGTTTTCAGCAGACGTTTATTAATTGGCCTAAGTTTCTTTTGGGCGTTGTTACCGGCCCTTTCCGGATGCCTTTTGCGGCACGCCAGGATTATAAATACGAACATTATCCTGAGTACAGGAAGAAAGTCCAGGAAAAAGAAGCAAGGGAAGAGGCCATGGAACAGGCGCGTATTAAAGAGTTACAGGGCAAGCTCAATAAATATATCATGAACGATTTAGAAGCCGAAGAGTATGCGGATCAGAAGTTCGGCAAAAGGATCAAAGCAGAGCCGGAGAAACAGCCGGTTGTTGAGGAAATAATTGTTAAGGAAGAAATTTTGGTGCCTCCTAAGAGCGAAGAAATTGCCTTAGTTGAAAAAGAAAAAGAAGTAATTGTCGCAGAGCCCGAAAAAGAAATTAAAACAGAGCCGGAATCACCCAAAATTGATAAACCAAAAGCTCCAAAAGCCAAAAAGGTTAGAGCAAGGCCCGCCCCAAAGTTAAAACCGCCGAAGGAAATAACAGTTACGGACGGCCCAAAGGCATTTATTATGGCCAAGCCCATAAAAGGTTATTCCCCTCTTAAGGTGCGTTTCTGGGGTTCAAAATCATTTAGCCCTAAAGGCAGGATAGTATCCTATCTATGGGATTTTGGCGACGGAGACACTTCCAAGAAGATGGATCCGGTTAATACTTTTTATAGCTCAACAAGCGAGCCGAAACAATTCGAGGTCACTTTGACTGTCCAGGACAATAAAGGGCAGGTTTCAACTGCAAATTTAACAATCGAAGTTTTGAATAAGTAAGCTAGGAGCTGCAATGTTCAGAGAGAAAATTAAGGTTTTGGACTGTACCATAAGAGATGGAGGATTGATTAACAACCATGATTTTGACATGCGTTTTGTCCGGGAGGTCTATAAAGCTGTTTCCGAGGCAGGCGTGGATTATATGGAGATCGGCTATAAAAATTCAAAAAAGCTTTTTTCACCGAAAGAATATGGCAAATGGAAATTTTGCGAAGATGACGATCTGCATAAGATAATCGAAGGCATTGAATCGAATACAAAACTTTCGGTAATGGTAGATGTGGATAGGGTTGATGTTGAAGATGTCAGTCCTGCTAAAAATAGCCCCGTTAAGATGATAAGGGTCGCTACTTATGTAAAAGATATCGATAAAGCAATATACCTGGTAAATCATTTTGCGGACAAGGGCTATGAAACGACCGTTAATATCATGGCGATCTCCAAGGCCTTGGATAATGAATTAAACGAATGCCTCCATCAACTGGAAAAAGAATGTGCGGCTCAGGCAGTATATATCGTGGATAGCTACGGCGCGCTGTACCAGGAGACAACGGAATTTCTGATTAAAAAAGCAAAAGACATTTTAAAGAGCAAGGAAGTGGGTATTCATGCGCATAATAATCAGCAGCTTGCCTTCGGCAATACTATTGAGGCGATCATTCACGATGCTAATTACCTTGATGCTACTGTTTTTGGTTTAGGCAGGGCAGCCGGGAACTGCCCTTTAGAGTTACTATTGGGGTTTCTCAAAAATCCGAAGTTTGATATCCGGCCGATACTTGATTTGATTTCTAACGAATTTATCCCCTTGAGGGAGAAAATCGAGTGGGGTTATATTATACCGTATGCGATCACCGGCATACTTGATGAGCATCCCCGTGCTGCCATGGCGCTGCGCGGCAGCGATAAAAAAGAAAATTACCGGGAGTTTTATGAAAGCCTGATCGGGGCGGATGAAGAATAAATGGATATCCGGTCCTTCAGCAGATTGCCGATTCTGGGGATCATCCGCGGCATAAAACTTGAAGAAGCCGAGCCGCTTCTGGAGGCCGTAATCCGTTCGGGGTTGGAGACCATAGAGATCACCATGAATACGGCCAATGCCCCGGAATTGCTGCGTAAAGCGGCCAAGTTGTCAGGTTCGAAGCTGACGGTCGGGGCAGGCACGGTAACTGACAAAGAAAGCCTTGATCTGGCATTGGATAGCGGGGCGGCTTTTATTGTCATGCCGGTTGCGGCCCGCGAGGTGGTGGAATACTGCGTTAAAAAAGAAATACCTGTTTTCCCTGGGGCATTTACGCCTCAGGAAATATACGATGCCTGGAAAATGGGCGCTACCATGGTAAAGGTCTTTCCGGCTAAATTCTTCGGCCCGGAATATTTCAGGGAGATCAAGGCACCGTTTGATGATATCAAACTTTTAGCTTGCTCCGGAGTAACGCCGCAGAATTTGAAGGATTATTTTGCCTGTGGCGCTGACGCCGTTAGTTTCGGGGCAAGCGTTTTTAGAAGAGAGTGGCTTGAGAAAAAGGATTATCAGGGTATTGAGCGGATAATTAAGGACTATATCCTTTCATTCAAAGAAAATGTGCCCCGATAGCGATAAGCGCCGCAGCAAGCGGCTTATGGCGGATTTTACGCTTACTTACCAGGTAGACCATCCGTTAAACCTGCGTATTGATGCCGGGTGAAAAACAGACATTGTTGCTTTGATGTTTGACCTAAGCGAATACGGCATGGCGGTGTCTACAAATTACAATATTCCCGTTAGGACTTTACTCCAGATCAAATTTACCTTGATCAACCTGAACGCCCCAGCCGAAGACCAGGTAAAATCGATGCAAATAACGGCAGAGGTAAAATCCAACATCCAGGTTGATAAAGATGAATACCGCCTGGGCCTAAGTTTTGCGGAAATAAAAGAGGAAGATAGGATGGCTATCGCCCAATTCGTTAAAGAATCATCATTCCGGAAAAAAGATGGCTGATTTCGGTGTCAGCAGGGATAAAGAAAAAGAGCTTTTGAAGAAAATGTCTTCTTTGGGCATAAAAGAAGGCGATATCATCGAGAAATTTATCAGGTCCGGCGGCCCGGGAGGGCAGAATGTCAATAAGACCTCTACGCGGGTATATATTAAACATCTGCCGACGGGGATAGAAGTCAGGTGTCAGCAAGAGAGGGTGCAGGCGCTTAACCGTTACCTTGCGCGCAGCATCCTTGTAAAAAAAATTGAAAATATCGTTTTGGGCAGGATGAGCCAGGAACGTAAACGCATAGAGAAGATCAGGCGCCAGAAACGTAAACGCTCTAAGAGGGCGAAGTTAAAAATCCTGGAGCAGAAACGGCGGCATTCTGATAAAAAAAAGCTGCGCAGGAAAATAAATGATAGCGAATAAGGAGAGGGTGGGTATGGAATTTAAAACTAACCGTATTGAGGCGTTGAATGACGGTATCTTTGCTATTGCTATGACAATATTGATTATCAGTTTCGAGACTTTATTCCAGCAGCCGGATTTCCTAAACGAATCTTCTCTCTTGAGTTTAATATCGCAGCTATGGCCGGATTTCCTGCATTACTGTATAAGTTTCCTGCTCTTAGGAATTTTTTGGATCCAGCACCACAATCATTCGCACTACATAAAAGGTTCTAATACACAATCCCTCTACATAAATATTATCGGCCTGATGTTTATCAGTTTGATCCCCTTTTCAGCTTCAATTGCAAGCGATTACGCTCACTTGCGCCCAGCCGCCCTGCTTTTTGAAATAAACCTTTTGTTGGCGGGGGTGGCGTTCTTTGCATACTGGGCCTATGCTTCGGGAAAGCGCAGGCTGACCGATGATTCCCTTGATGCTAAGACCAAAAGTTACTATACACGCAGGAGTTTGGTCATACCCCTTGTTTCTTTGATAGCGATTTGCCTTGCTTTTGTTAATCCAAGGATAAGCACGATGTTGTATTTGCTCGTTCCGGTTATCCTATGGGTATATAAATAGTTGACGGATAAAAATAATTATCGTATAATATCTTCTCTAAAGGAGGTGGCAAAGTTGGTTCTAGTTAAAGACAAGAAAAAGAAAATCATTGAAAATTATAAGGTCCATACCAAAGACACTGGTTCTGCTGAGGTGCAAATAGCGCTCCTCTCTGAGAGGATTAGCATGTTAAGTGAGCATTTCAAGCTCCATAAAAAAGACCATCATTCTCGCAGGGGCCTTCTGGCATTGGTAGGAAGGCGCCGCAGGCTTTTAAGCTATCTCAAGAAAAAAGATGTTAAAAAGTATGAAGAGATCTTGAGTAAGCTAAATCTTCGGAAGTAATCTAGCCGTTAATTAAATCCTTAAAGAAAGGTTTATCTGATGCAAGAAAACGTAGTAAGGGCTGCATTTGGTAGTCAGGATTTCATTTTAGAAACCGGTAAAGTTGCCAAGCAGGCGAATGGTTCTGTTACCGTGCAGTACGGAGGAACAGTCGTATTGGTGACAGCCTGTATGTCAAAAGGCATAAAAGAGGGCCAGGATTTCTTCCCCCTTACGGTTGAATACCAGGAAAAGACCTATGCCGCAGGCAGGATTCCCGGCGGATTTTTTAAGAGGGAGGGCCGGCCTTCAGAAAGCGAAATCCTCACAGCCAGGCTTATTGACCGTCCAATCCGGCCGTTATTCCCCAAGGGCTTCTTGAACGAAGTACAAATAATCTCCGTGGTGTTATCAAGTGACGGAGAAAATGACCCGGATATTTTGGCGGTTAACGGCGCCTCCGCAGCACTGATGATATCAGATATTCCTTTTAACGGGCCGCTGGTCTGTTGCAGGGTAGCCAATGTTGACGGCCGCATCATACTGAATCCTACTTACGCCGAGTTAGAAAAAGCAGATTTGGAAGTGATAATAGCAGCCAACAATAAAGGCGTAGTGATGCTTGAATCAAAAGCAAAAGAGGTCAATGAAGAGCTTTATATGGAGGCAGTTAATACCGGCAGCAAGGCGCTTGAGGATATGATCCGCCTCCAGGAGGAATTTCAAAAGAAGTTCGGAAAAAAGAAGAGCGAAGTAGGGCTTAAGAAAACCGACCCTGAGCTTTTAAAGAAAGTTGAAGATTCTTCAATCGGCCGCTTAAAAGAGATCTATCAGATCGGCAATAAAGACGAAAGAGAAGAGCAGGTCGACCTTTTGTCGGCTGAATTGCAGGAGAAGCTGGCTTGTGAAACCTGTACTGTCTCACAGATCAAATCTGCTTTGGTTGAAGTAGAGAAAGAGCAGGTAAGGAATAAGATTTTACTGGAGAATTCCCGTGTTGACGGCAGGTCTTTTACGGAGATCAGGCCGATCAGCTGTGAAGTAGCCGTCTTGCCGCGAACACACGGCTCAAGCTTATTTACAAGAGGGCAGACCCAGAGCCTGGCCGTGACCACTCTTGGCACGGGCGAAGATGAGCAGATGATAGAGGCATTAGAGGGCGAAAAATTTAAATCTTTTATGCTTCACTATAGTTTTCCACCGTTTAGCGTAGGCGAGACCGCCCCTTTGCGCGGGCCCGGCCGCCGCGAAATAGGGCATGGCGCCCTG
Source organism: Candidatus Omnitrophota bacterium (assembly GCA_016867005.1). Lineage (GTDB taxonomy): Bacteria > Omnitrophota > Gorgyraeia > Gygaellales > Profunditerraquicolaceae > VGKM01. The sequence goes on from VGKM01000017.1 coordinate 6,449, forward strand.
GCTGAAAAGGCGCTTCTTGCGGTAATGCCTACCAAGGAAAAATTTCCCTATACGATCAGAGTTGTTTCTGAGATCCTTGAATCTAACGGTTCTTCGAGTATGGCAACGGTATGCGCTGCTACTTTGTCTTTGATGGACGCAGGTGTCCCCATAAAAGATACGGTTGCCGGCGTTGCTTTGGGCCTGGTCAAGAATGCGACAAAAACAGTCATATTGACCGATATTTCGGGGTTGGAAGACCATTTCGGAGATATGGATTTTAAGGTCGCAGGTACAAGGTCAGGCGTTACTGCAGTGCAGCTGGACCTAAAGATTGACGGCATAGATTTGGGCCTGTTAAAGAAATGCCTTATGCAGGCAAAAGACGCAAGGCTGGTTATTCTTGATAAAATGAATGCTTCGCTTGAGAAACCAAGGCAGGAATTGTCGAGTTTTGCGCCGCGCATTGAAGTATTGAAGATCAACACTGAAAAAATCGGCGAGCTTATCGGCCCGGGCGGCAAGACCATAAAGGCCATTATCGCTGCTACGGGAGCAAGCATCGACATACAGGATGATGGTACGGTCCTGGTCGGCTCCACCGATGCGGCAAAGTCAGCCGATGCCATTAAGATGATAAAGGCGATCACCGAAGATGTCGAAGTCGGCCGGATTTATATTGCCAAGGTAAAACGTATTATGCCGTTCGGAGCTTTCTGTGAAATTGCCCCCAGAAAAGAAGGGCTGGTGCATGTCTCGGAGCTCTCATCGACTTTCGTCAAAAAAGTAGAAGAAGTCGTAAAAATCGGGGATGAATTTAAAGTAAAAGTTATCGGCATAGATGAATTAGGCAGGATCAACTTAAGCAAGAAACAAGCTGAAGAAACAAGCTAAAGGTGAAAGAAAGAAGACTGAATGAAATTAAAGGCGTTATATTAATAGCGCTGGGCTTATTAATTCTGGCGTCGCTTGTTTCTTTTACCCCGTATGACCTTTCCTTCTACACCTCTCATCCAAACATTCCACCAAAAAACTGGATCCAGACATTCGGCGCTTATTTAGGCGGCCTGATTTTATTTCTATTCGGGTGGGCCGGCTATATTGTGCCTTTTTTTGTATTATACCTCGCAGTAAGGATCTTCAGGCATGAAGAGATCGATTTGCGGCTTGCAAAAGTATTAGGGCTTTTGGTTTTGCTATTATCCATCAGTTCCATTGTCGGCCTAATTAATTCCGGCAATGAAGCCGTGAGATTTTCCTACGGAGGATTTTTAGGTTTTATTTTATCGAACCTGGCCGTGAATTATTTCGGGCGGTTAGGCGGTTTTATTATTTTTATTGCCCTGGCGCTTCTTTCATTTGCGCTTGCTACAGAAATAATGATTTCAACTTTCCTGCGTAAGATTTCCGGCAGAGGAAAAGATATTGTTTCAGGGGCGCTTACTTTGAAGTCAAAAGTTAAAGTAAAGATCCCTCAGGCAAGGCAGGAAAGGCCGCAGGCCAAGCCGAAAATCGTTAATTTCGATGCACAAAAAGAAGAGTTGATAAAGCCATCCCTTGTCTCAAGGCCGAAGATCCAGATCAAAGAAAAGCCGGAAGCCGCCGTAATAAAAACCAAACCGCCTGAATTAAAGATCGGCGATTACAGTTTACCGGAAATAGGCCTTTTGGATGCGCCTCCTCCGGTAGAAGCAAGGCAGCTCAAGGACGATTTAGAATCAAGCGCCCGCGTGCTGGAGGAAACATTAGCCGATTTCGGTATTTCAGTAAAGGTAACCGATATTGAAAAGGGGCCGGTCATCACCCGTTATGAACTTGAGCCGGCGCCGGGAGTAAAACTGAACCGTATCGTAGCTCTCGGTGATGATATTGCCTTGGCAATGAAAGCAACATCGGTAAGGATCGTAGCGCCTATCCCGGGTAAAGCCAGGGTTGGCGTCGAAGTGCCAAATTCCAAAGGGAGCCTTGTTTTTATAAAAGAATTATTGGCTTCAAATGATTTTCAGGGCTCAAAATATAAGATCCCGCTTGTTTTAGGCAAGGATATCGCAGGCCACCCGGTGATAACTGATTTAGGAGATATGCCGCATATTTTGATTGCCGGGACCACCGGCTCCGGAAAGACCGTTTGTGTAAACAGCCTGATTTTATCCATGCTTTTTAAATCATCTCCGAACGAACTGAAATTTGTGATGGTCGATCCGAAAATGGTAGAGCTTATGCCTTTTAACGGCCTGCCGCATCTGATGTCCCCTGTAATTACAGATGCCAAGAAAGCAGCTGCTGCCCTGGGTTGGGTTGTAGGAGAAATGGAAGACCGGTATCAACTCCTGGCTAAAGAGGCAGCCAGGAACATTGAAATATATAATGAAAAACAAAATGGCACCAAGATGCCGTATATAATCGTAATCATAGATGAATTGGCAGACCTGATGATGGTCAGCCGGGACCAGATTGAAACAGCGATCACCCGCCTGGCACAGCTTTCCCGCGCAGTGGGCATACACCTTGTTTTAGCAACCCAGCGTCCTTCCGTAGACGTAGTTACCGGCGTCATCAAGGCAAATTTTCCTGCGAGGATCTCATTTAAAGTTGCTTCGAAAGTCGATTCGCGTACGGTCCTTGACATGAACGGCGCGGATAAGCTTTTGGGAAAAGGCGACATGCTTTTCTTGCGCCCCGGCAATGAGAAATTGATCCGCGCCCAGGGCTCTTTGGTAACAGATAAGGAAATTGAGAGGGTAGTAGAATTTATCAAGAATCAGGCACAGCCGGTCTATAATGAAGATATACTGAAAAGTGAACAGAAAACACGGGGCATAAACGGCGAGAAAGACGAACTTTATGACGAGGCAGTGCGGATTGTTATAGAAAGCAATCAGGCCTCAGCTTCAATCCTCCAAAGGCGCCTGCGCCTGGGGTATACCCGTGCTGCCCGCATAATCGACGAAATGGAAGTAGATGGCATTGTAGGGCCTTTTGAAGGAAGCAAACCGCGTAAGATCATAATCGACAGGGAATCGTGGCTCAAAAAAGATATGCTGGGAGAAGGAGAGAATAAATGAGTATAGAATCTCCTGGTTTGCGTTTAAAGAAATTGCGCCTTGAAAAGGGCCTGACACTGGATGAGGTGCACAAAAAAACAAAAATCCATCTTAATATCCTTAAGTCAATGGAAGAAGATAATCTGGTTAACTTAAACCCTATCTATGTAAAGGGTTTTATCAAGATCTATTGCCGTTTTTTAGGAGCTGATCCCAGAAGTTTTGTCCCGGATTTTAAAGAGACAATAAGAAAAGCGGAGATCTCTCCGGTAAAAAAAGAAAATAGGTTTAATTTGGCCAATTTAAGGCCGCCTTTTAACATTAAGCCCTTTCTTATCGGGGCAGGCGTATTGGTTGTAATCTTAGTTTTGTTTAATATAGGTAAAGCTGTTTCTTTGAAAATCTCACAGATTAAGAAAAAAAAGGCGGCTTCTCCTGCCGCAGCTGCGGTTGTGCCGGGCAAGGCAAAACCTGTTCCTTCGAAAGCCAAGGCCGCCGTGGCAAGCCCGGCTCCCATAAGGCTGGGCATCCGCGCTAAAGAAAATTGTTATGTTACGGTCAGATCTGACGGGAAAGTGCTTTTCCAGGGGGTGATAAAAAAAGGAAGATTTGAAAGTTGGCAGGCAAAAGACAGGTTTGATATATCTGTCAATAACGCTGGGGCAGTGGACCTGGAAATAAACGGAAAAGTCATCTCAAACCTGGGCAGAAAGGGAAGGGCGCTGAAGAATATCGTAATTGATAAAGAAGGTTTGAGAATCGGAAGATGAGCAAGCCGTCTATAGGGATTTTAAGTTTGGGTTGCCCGAGAAATCTGGTTGATTCAGAGGCCATGATGGGGAGGCTGAAGAAGAAAGGGTACCGCATCAATGATGTAGCTGCTTCTGACATCGCCATAATAAATACGTGCGCTTTTATCAAAGATGCTAAAAAAGAATCAATAGATACGATCCTTGACCTGATCGAGTTAAAGAAGGAAGGCAGGATCAAAAAGATCGTTGCCTGTGGGTGCCTTGTAGAACGCTACGGCAAGGTTTTAAAAAAAGAATTGCCCGAGGTGGATGCTTTTATCGGTGCAATGAGTTTAAACCATTCCAAAGAAAGATTCCCCATTACCCCGCTCCATTATGCGTACTTAAAGATCTGCGAGAGTTGTACCAATTTCTGCAGTTTTTGTATTATCCCAAAGATCAAAGGTAAATTTAGGAGCGAATCCGCCGATTCTCTTCTGGAAAAGGTAAAACAATTTGACAGAAACAGGGTATCGGAACTTAATATAATCGGGCAGGATATTACTAGCTATGGGGTTGATCTGTCCGGTAAAAAGATGCTGCCCCCGTTTTTAAAAAAAATCCTTAAAACATCAAAGCACATAAAATGGTTCAGGCTGCTTTATTTTTATCCTGACCTCGAAGTTATTGACGGGTTTTTAGATATAATGAAAGATGACCCAAGGGTGTGCAGGTATATTGATCTGCCTCTGCAGCATATCAATGACCGGGTCCTGAAATTGATGAACAGGCATATTACGAAAGTTGAAATCCTGAAGATAATCGAAAGGATAAGGAAGAAGGCCCCTGATGCGGCGATAAGAACAACTTTAATAGTAGGTTTTCCCGGAGAAACAGATAAGGATTTCAGTGAGTTATCCGCATTCGTCAAAGAAACAAAATTTGAAAGGTTGGGAGTATTTAGCTATTCCCGCGAAGAAGGCACCCCTGCTTACAGTTTCAAGCAGCAGGTCCCGGAAGCGGTGAAGTCAGAGCGCCTTGATAAGATCATGCTTATGCAGCAGGAAATCTCTAAGGATAACAATAAAAAGATGCTTAACAAAGAAATTAGTGTTATAATGGAAGGCAAAGAAGAGAATAGTTATATTGGCCGCAGCCAATTTGACGCCCCGGAAGTTGACGGGCAGGTTTTCTTGCGTTCCGCAAGAGTTTTAAAACCGGGGGATATTGTTAAGGCGAAAGTAACAGGTTTTATGGAGTACGATTTAATAGGGGAGCTGGTTTAATGAACATAGCTAATAAATTGACCATGTTGCGCATTGTGCTTACTTTTGTATTCATGTTTTTTCTGTTTGTGCACGGGCTTTGGGCAAAAGTAATCGCGCTGGCCATATTCATCTTTGCCGCGCTTTCCGATTTTCTTGACGGAAGGATTGCGCAGAAAAGGAACCTGGTTACGGATTTCGGCAAACTCATGGACCCTATCGCTGACAAGGTGCTTGTTTTAGCGGCATTTGCCGTATTTGTCCAGATGCAGTTGATTGAAGCATGGATGTTTGTCCTGATAATCTTCAGAGAGATATTAATTACTTCCTTAAGGCTATTTGCGTTGAATAAGGGCAAGGTCTTATCTGCCGCTAAAGCAGGCAAACACAAGACTGTTTCTCAGATGACGGTAATATTTTTGATACTTTGTTTTATTGTTTTGAAAGAAACAATGCTGACATTTTTTACCTGGAGCCCGGGTTGGCAGCAGTTTTTTGACCTGAGCATATACATCCTGATGCTTATTACGGTAGCGCTCACCCTCTATTCCGGCCTCTCTTATTTGTGGGATAACCGCAAGATAATCGCCAAGTTATAATTCTTTCTATGGCATTTCATAATCCGATGACAAAGATTATCAGTACTTTTTTCTATATCGGGTATTTTCCCCTTGTTCCCGGGACTTTCGCCAGCGCCGTAGCCGTTTTAATCTTTTATTTCATTAAAGATAACCCCGTTATAACGGCATCGTTTACCCTGGTATTGATAGTCCTGGGTTTTATTTTTACTTCAGGGGCAGAGAAAGTTTTCAGGATGAAGGACCCGAAATACGTGGTTATAGATGAAGTAGCAGGGATGAGTTTGTCTTTATTGTTTTTGCCTTATTATGACATAAAGGTTTTTGCAATAGGTTTTATTCTTTTTAGGATTTTAGATACGCTGAAGCCCTTTCCTGCGGCCAGGCTTGAGGATTTAAAGGGAAGTGCAGGGATTATGTGCGATGATTTGATAGCGGGAATTTATGCCAATATAATTCTTCAGTGCGTCTTTAGATTTACCTCTTTTATAGCTTCATAAGTAGGCCCTTTTGGAGAAAGAGTACTTTTAAAAAGTACAATCTTTGAAACCATAAAATTCATATCTGTTCCTTCAAAATAATCCGTAAACTCGTTTAATCTTGTACTCAAATCCTTCAGGTTCTTCAAAGACCTTACCCTGCCGATTGTAATATGCGATTCAAACTCCCTTTTTTCTTTGGGAATACCGGTTTTTTCGATTTCCTCTTCCAATAACCCAGCGATTTCTTTTGTTTCTTTTTCGCCTTGCCTGATCCCAACCCAGATGACTTTCGGATAATCGATTTTAGGGAAGGCCCCTAAGGAGGCGATATCCGCGCTGAAGGCGCAAGTTTCTTTTACAGCGTTTTCTATCGCACGATAAACTTTGGATAAGTTATCCTCATCAACTTCCCCCAGGAATTTTAAAGTTAAATGGATGTTGTCTGTTTGTACCCATTTGACATCTGCCCCGTATCCTTTTAACTTTTCCTGGAGCAGAAGAAGGTGTTTTTTGGTTTGTTCGGGGATGGGAATTGCAATAAAGGCCCTCATTCGCGCCTCGGCTTCGCAGCCATACGCGCGGCGCTTAACAATTTTAAACTTTCCAAAGCCGATTTTTTCCTGATGCTTTTTCTGTTGCCTGAGAACCTAAATTTCTTACAAACTGCTATTTTTTTACTTGCAACCGCGATAAAAACAGTCCCGACTGGTTTGGCGGAGGTGCCGCCACCGGGCCCTGCAATACCGGTAATCCCGATACCGAAATCAGTATTTGCCAGGCGCCTGACGCCTTCAGCCAGGAATAGCGCGGTTTCGGCTGAAACCGCTCCGTTTTTGGAGATAATGCCGGCAGGTACTTTTAACAATTCTATTTTTGTTTTGTTGCTGTAAGCGACAATCCCCAGGACAAAATATCCGGAGCTGCCGGGTAGTTCTGTGAGGAGATAGGAGGTAAGCCCTCCGGTGCAGGATTCAGCTACTGCTATTGTAGATCTGCTTTTTAAGAGGGCGCTATGTGTTTGCCTTATAATAGCATTATCCATATACCTATATTATATTAGCTCTAAAAATATTGACAAGCATAACTTTTGTGATATACTATAAAAACTAATCTTCGGGGCAGGGTGAGAATCCCGACCGGCGCGTAAAAGTCCGCGAGGGCCGAAGTTTCGGCCCATGAACTGGTGAGATTCCAGTACCGATGGTGCAGCCGCCCGATCCAATAGGATGGATCGGCGTACGCTAGCTGCGTAAAGTCCAGATGGAAGAAGATTGCTATCAATTTACCCGAAGATTTTGTCTTCGGGTTTAATTATTATGAGCACATTCAACACCATTCCGGAAATATTGGAAGATTTAAAAAAGGGCCTTCTGGTCATTGTTGTAGACGATGAAGCCAGGGAAAACGAAGGCGATTTGGTTATGGCTGCATCTTTTGCTAAACCGGAAAACATCAATTTTATGGCAAAGTTCGGCCGGGGCCTTATTTGC
>VGKM01000018.1 GCA_016867005.1 Candidatus Omnitrophota bacterium
GCAGGTATCGGCGTAAGCGCATCCTGCGCAAAAGAAGCAAGTGATGTTGTCCTTAAATATAAGGATAACCCGGATAAGTTAAGACATATCAAACAAAAGATAGGGCTTCTCCGAAAGCCCTCGGCAGCTAAGGAGCTTGTTGATGCGGTATGCAAAGGTAGTATTTAACTTAGCGGTCAGCGGCCCGTTTGATTATATTATCCCTCAGGCATTAGAAAATAAGTTACATATAGGCATGAGGGTAAAAGTCCCCTTCGGCAGGCGCATTATATCAGGATTTGTCATCGGGATAACTTCGAAAAGCAGCATAAAAAACCTGAAAAAGATAATTTCTCTTATAGATGGATCTGCTGTTTTGGATAAAAATTTGATTTCATTGGCCGGTGAGATGGCTGCTTATTATTGCTGCACCGACGGAGAGGCATTGGATGCGATTTTCCCTTTAAGCAGCAAAAAGATCAAAGATTCATTTGTCTCTGACATTAAGAATAGTGAAGATCAGAGCGGAAAAATCACGGTTATCCATGAACTAAGAAATGAAAAGAGATGGGTATTTTATATCGAGCAGCTGAGGTTTGCGCTGGGGGAGGGGAAACAAGGGATAGTTGTGCTGCCCGATGCGCATTCAATCAAAGGCGCAAAGTCATTGGTTGAAAGAGAGCTGAAGGCAACGGTTGCCGTTCTGTATCGGAAGCAAAAGGATTTTACTGAAGAATGGCTGAGAGTAAGAAAGCAGCAAGTGCAGGTTATAATAGGCACCCGTTCTGCTGTTTTTGCGCCGGTAAATAATCCCGGTGTCCTGATCATAGAACAGGAAGAAGATACCGTTTATAAACAGGACCAGTCCCCTCATTATCATGCTCGGGAAATCGCCATTATGCGCCAGAAAATCGATAATTCTAACCTGGTCCTTGGTTCGGCCGCGCCTTCTTTAGAAAGTTATTACCTGGTTAAACAAAAAAAAGCAGAATATGTTTCAGGGCTTAAGGATTTTATCTGGCCGCAGGTCAAGGTTATTAATTTAAAAGGCGCTTCCAGCTATGTGAGGCAAAGAGGCATAGTTAATTTAAAATTCCTGGCCGATTCAATAAGCGACGCCCTTCTCAATAAACAAAAGGCCCTTTTATTTATCAACAGAAGAGGGTTTGCGACGAGCTCCTATTGTATCCATTGCGGCAAAGCCATAAAATGCCCCCGTTGTAATTGTAATCTCGTATACCATTACAGGAGCGGTAATTTAGTCTGTCATTATTGTAATTATAAAATTGAGCCGCCTAAAATCTGTCCTGAATGCAACTCCGGTTATATCAAGTATTCCGGAGGAGGCACGGAGAAGATTGAAAGCGAACTTTCCCGGATTTTCCCGCAAGCTAAGATTAAAAGGCTGGATGATGGTGGCTATAATGAAGAAACGGATAGCGCGGATATTTATGTCGCTACACAAGGCGTAATTAAGATGCCGGAGCTTAAATTTGACCTGGGGGTCATATTATCCATAGATAGTACTTTGCATAGGACAGATTTTCGCGCCGGAGAAAGGGCATATTCGATTTTCTTTAACCTGGCAGCGTTTATTTCTCAGAAAATATTCATCGAGACATCTTTAAGCAGCCACCATAGCATAACTTCGCTTATTAGCCATGACCCTCTGGTTTTTTATGAAAATGAACTCAAGCAGAGAAGGGCGCTCGGATTTCCTCCTTTTAAACATTTTTGTCTTGTGAAATTAAGAGGCACAGACGAAGAAAAAGTCGAAGGTGTTGGCTCGAAGTTGTTTGAAATACTCAAAAACTCAAACAAAAAGAAATCAATCAGCATCATTTCCATTAACCCGTCACAGCCGCCCCAGAAAAGGGGGCAATATTACTGGCAGATATTGATAAGCAGTGTTTGGCCGGAGAAAATATCCAAATTTTTGAAAATAAACTTAAAAGATTTCCGGCATTCAGGTATAATAGTTACCGTTGATATGGACCCCATTTAAAATGAGAATAGTATTTTTCGCAAGCGATAAATTTTCCTTACCTTCTTTAGAGGCCGTCAGGGCAGCCGGCCACGAACTGCTTTGTGTGGTTACCCAGCCTGATAAAAAGAGCGGCAGGGGCCTGAATGTCAGCGGCACTGAGATCAAATCAGCTGCGCTAACTTCGGGGCTAAAACTATATCAACCGCTTAAAGTCAATTCTAAAGAATCTGCAGATTACCTAAAAAGCTTAAATGCCGATATCTTTGTTGTTATCGCCTACGGGCAAATATTATCCCGGGAAGTTTTAAATCTGCCGAAGCTATTCTGTCTTAATATTCATGCTTCTGTTTTACCTAAATACAGGGGAGCAGCTCCGATAAATTGGGCAATTATAAACGGCGGGACAGAAACAGGCGTGACCGCGATAAAAATGAACGAGAAAATGGACCAGGGTGAGATTATTTGCTATAAGCAGGAAATGATCTTAGCGGAGGATAATTCTCAAACCCTGGGGATTAAGCTTTCTAAATCCGCAGCTTGCCTGCTAACGGAAACACTCGATAAGATAAACAGAGGGGGCTATATTCTTACTGCTCAGGATGAAGCAGCTGTAAGTTTTGCGCCTAAGCTGAAGAAGGAAGACGGTTTGATCGACTGGAATGCCAGCGCCAAGTCAATCCATGACCTGGTGCGCGGTTGTTATGAGTGGCCAGGGGCCTATGCTTTTTTAAATGGTAAGCTTTTAAAAATATTCAAAACAAGCGTATTTTTGCCTCTTGAGAAGAAAGACGGATCAAATACGCCGGGGACAGTGATAAAAGTGCTGAAAGATTATTTTATTGTTTCAACAGGAAGCGGTGATTTGGTCATTGAAGAGCTGCAGATTGAAGGAAAAAGAAGGATGTTTACATCGGAATTCTTGTCAGGGCATAAAATGTCCGTCGGAGAATGCCTTTTGGGCAAAAAGTAGTTGCAAACAAGGGTATTTGTGTTAGAATAACTCCTCAGTATTTGGAAATCCCGCCCTGAGGGCGGGATAAATTAAAATTAAACACCAGAGGTAATTTTAATTTAATGCCGGAACTACGCAAAGATCCAGTTATAGGAAGATGGGTGATCATAGCAACTGAACGCGCAAGGCGGCCTGATCAGTACGCTAAAGGCGCCCCTGAAGGCCCTAAGGAAGAGGCCTGCCCTTTTTGCGAAGGGAGCGAATCGCAGACACCTCCTGAGATTGATTCGATCAGGCCCAAAAACAGCGCCCCAAATACGCCGGGTTGGGATCTGCGGGTTGTGCCAAGCATTGCGCCGTTCTTGCGTATTGAAGGCGAGCTTGACCGAAGAGGCAAAGGGTTGTATGACCTGATGAACGGAGTGGGCGCTCACGAAATAGTCATTGAAACTAATAAACATATAGAGAGTATGTCTGATTTAAGCCAAGACCAGATTGCAAAGGTAATCTCTTGTTATATTGACAGGATCATTGATCTGGAAAAAGACAGGCGTTTTAAATACGTAATGGTGTTTAAAAACCATGGCTGGTCCGCAGGTGCGGGCATGTTTAAACACAGTAAATCCCAATTGATTGCCACGCCGGTTAATCCTAAAAGAGTAAAAGAAGAGCTTGTCGGTGCGCGGCTGCATTACGATTATCATGAGAGGTGTATTTTTTGCGATTTAATCAAACAGGAAATTGAAACAAAAGACAGGGTGATTTTGGATATTGACGGTTTTATTGCTATCACTCCTTTTGCCGCAAGATTTCCTTTTGAGGTCTGGATCCTTCCCAAAAAACATTCTTGTGACTTTGTAAGCCTGGATATGGAATCCAGGCAGAATCTGGCAAAAATATTGAAAATGACGCTTGCAAAACTAAAAAAGGGCCTCAATGACCCGCCTTATAATTATGTTATTCATACGGCGCCATTCAGAAGGCATAAGTCGGGTTATTGGAAGAGCATTGATTACGATTACCATTGGCATATTGAAATCATGCCGCGGCTCACAAGGGTGGCGGGCTTTGAATGGGGGACAGGTTTTTACATCTGCCCTTTACCGCCGGAAGAAGCGGCAAAATTCTTACGCGAGGTCCAAGTATAATGTCTGATCTTAGGAGAGACCCTATAGTCGGCAGATGGGTTATTGTTGACACCGATCATCCAAATTCGCCGCAGGATTATGGGCATGAACAATACATCCCTAAAGTTAGCGGGATTTGCCCGTTTTGCTACGGTAATGAAGGCATGACTCCTCCTGAGATCGATTCAATAAGGGACCTGCATACTCAGCCCAATACTTCCGGTTGGCAGGTGAGAGTCGTGCCTAATAAATTCCCTGCGTTGCAGATTGAGGGGGAAATAGACAGGCGCGGCTTGGGGATATATGATATGTCAAACGGTATAGGCGCGCATGAAGTATTGATCGAAACGCCATACCACAATAAAGATATCCCCGATTTATTGAACGAGGAAGTTGAGAAATTTATCGGTATGTGCTGCCGCAGGATCATTGACCTTGAAAAAGACAAGCGCTTTAAATATATAATGCTTTTCAGGAATTACGGTGCTGCCGCAGGCGCATCATTGGAGCATCCGCATACGCAGCTTATTGCCCTTCCGATGGTGCCTAAAAATGTCATGGAAGAGCTAAAAGGCGCGCATGATTATTATGAATACCGTGAACGCTGTATTTTTTGCGATGTCATCAGGCAGGAGGCGCAGGAAAAGGAGCGGATTATCCTCGAGAATAAGTATTTTGTCTCGTTTTTTCCGTTTGTCTCCCGCTTCCCGTTTGAAATCTGGATTATGCCAAAAAAGCACAATAGCCATTTTTGCAGGATGTCTGCTGAAGAGATCCCGGCATTTTCTGCAATTTTAAAGGACACAATTACAAAAATCAAAAAAGTTTTTGTAAACCTGTCTTATAACTACATCATACATACTTCTCCTATTAACGGTGACGGGGGGAGTGATGGTTATCATTGGCACCTGGAGTTTATGCCAAAGCTTACCCGCGTAGCAGGTTTTGAATGGGGCACGGGATTTTACCTTGTCCCTACTCCGCCGGAATTAGCCGCACAATATTTGAAGGACGTTTAAATAACACAAGCATTATAACAAAGGGAGGAACAAATGAGCACTAAAGTCGGTATTAACGGTTTCGGAAGGATCGGTCGGCTTGTTGCACGCGCAATACTCGAAAAAAAGAATTGCGGGCTGGAACTTGTGGCTGTAAATGACCTGACTGATGCCAAAAGTAATGCATATTTGTTTAATTATGATTCGGTGCATGGCAGGTTCCCCGGAGAGGTTAAGGTAGCCGGAGATGATGCAATATCTGTCGACGGAAAAGTTATAAAGGTGCTTTCCAAAAGAGACCCTTCGGAGCTTCCCTGGAAGGACCTGGGAGTTGAGATCGTAATCGAGTCAACAGGGTTATTTACCGTAAAGAAAGACGGAGTAAATAAAAAAGGCAAGGAAGTCAAGGGTGCAGAGAACCACATTACAAAGGGAGGAGCCAAGAAAGTCATCATCTCTGCTCCTGCTGAAGGCGAGGACATTACTATTGTTCTGGGCGTTAACGACGATAAATATGACCCTAAAAACCATAATGTCGTATCAAACGCATCGTGTACCACCAATTGCCTTGCTCCTGTAGCTAAGATTTTGAACGACAAATGGGGCATTGAAAAGGGCCTGATGACTACGATACATTCGTATACTAATGATCAGAGAGTGCAGGATATGGCCCATTCTGATTTAAGAAGGTCGCGTGCGGCTGCCGTCTCTATGATCCCGACTTCTACAGGCGCTGCCAAGGCAATAGGGCTAGTTATTCCCGAGTTAAAAGGTAAACTTGACGGTTTTGCTATCCGCGTGCCTACGCCGAATGTGTCTGTTGTTGATTTAAGCTGTTCCATGCTTAAGAAATTAACTGTCGAAGAGGTGAACGCAGCATTCAAAGAGGCCTCAGAAGGCAAGATGAAAGGTATCCTTGGTTTTACTATGGATCCTGTTGTTTCGGCTGATTTCAATCATTGCGTATTATCGTCAATCGTTGATGGAGGCAGCACCAAAGTCATCCAGGATAATTTTATCAAAGTGCTTTCCTGGTATGATAACGAATGGGGATATTCCAACAGGGTAGTTGATTTAGCCGAATTTATGGTGAAAAGAGGATTGTAAGGAGTTTTATAGCTGATAAGGGGGAGGGGACGGACGTCCCTTTCCCTTTTTTTTAACGAATGGATAAACATATACTAATATTAGGCAGAGGTTTTATCGGTTTGAGGCTGCAGGAGGCGTTTAAATGCAGGGTGTCTTCCGGAAGAATCCGTTCGTTGAAAGACGCTGAAAAAGAAATCAGGAAGTTCCGGCCTAAGATCATAATTAATTGTATAGGCGCTACCGGACGCAATGTGGATGATTGTGAGCTGGATAAGGACAGGACTCTCCTGGCTAATGCCTTTGTCCCCATCATTCTGGCAGAAGCTTGTTTGCGGCATAACATCAAGCTTATCCACATAAGCAGTGGATGCATATACCACTTTGATTACAAAAAACAAAAACCGGTAACCGAGAACATTATTCCTGATTATTTCGATTTATTTTATTCAAGGTCCAAAATTTATTCAGAAAGAGCATTGGATGTTTTATCAAAGAAATTTAATGTGCTTATCGTAAGGATAAGAATACCTTTAGACAGCCGCCCACACCCTAAGAACCTTCTTGATAAATTAATCAAGTACAAGAAAGTCATCGATGTCCCCAACTCTGTAACATATATTCCGGATTTCATAAAAGCTTTGATGCATCTGATAAAAATTGATGCAAAAGGGATTTTTAATATTGTAAATAAGCATCCGCTGAGATACCGGAATCTAATGGAGAGATATAAGAAATGTTCTTCAGGATTTGAATACAAGTCCATAAACCTCAAGCAATTAAAGCTTGTCAGGACAAACCTGATCTTGTCGGTAAGAAAGCTTGAGCGGTCCGGGTTCAATATCAGAGATATCGAGACGACCATAGAAGAGTGTGTCAGCCAGCACTTTTCTTGCCGCACCCCGCCAGCCTGAATTTTATTAAACAAACCGGTAAAATCACTTGATTAAAGCAAGATGTGCTGGTACAATATGTTCAATGCTTGAACAACCCCCCAAAGAAGAAATTCTTCATATTATACGGGCGATTGAAAATGACCCTGCCGCTACTCAACGCGGTATTTCCCAAACGCTCGATATTTCTTTAGGTAAAACAAATTACCTCCTCAAGGCATTGATTAATAAGGGTATTATCAAGGCAAAAAGCTTCTCTAATAACCCTGGAAAATTGACGAAAATCGGTTATATCCTTACTAGCAAGGGCATAAAACACAGATTTGATCTTATGAGGCATTTTCTCGAGAAGAAAGAATCCGAGTATAACCAGATTAAGCAGGAATGGGAGAAGTTAAAAATTAAACATTCAAACGGGACAAAAACATGAAGAAAAAGGTGTTTGTCACCGGAGCAGGGGGGTTTATCGGGTCGCATCTTTGCGAGCTCCTGGCGGAAAAAGGGTATAGTGTAAGGGCATTAATCAAATATAATTCAAGGAATGACTGGGGATGGCTGGAAGGTAAAAAAAACAGGAATATCGAAATTTTTACCGGAGACATCCGCAGCAGAGATATTGTAAGAAGAGCACTTTCAGGCGTAAAAATAGTTTTCCACCTTGCCGCCCTGATAGGGATCCCGTATTCATATCATTCCCCTGACTCCTATGTTGAAACAAACGTGATAGGCACATTGAATCTTCTTCAGGCAGCAAGGGATTCAGATATTGAGAAATTCATACATACATCTACAAGCGAAGTCTATGGCACGGCAAAATTTGTCCCAATAACCGAAAAACACGATATAAATCCTCAGTCTCCTTACGCGGCAACCAAAGCTTCAGCCGACTTTATCGCTTTGTCTTTCTTCCGTTCTTTTGGGCTTCCCGTAACTGTGATAAGGCCGTTTAATACCTATGGCCCCAGGCAGTCAGCAAGGGCTATAATACCGACTATCATAAGCCAGATACATAGCAATGAAAGAAAGCTTCGCCTGGGATCCCTTACCCCAACAAGAGATTTCACTTTTGTTAAAGACACAATTTCTGCTTTTGTCAGAGCATCTGAATCCAGGAAAGCGAATGGTGAAGTGTTTAACATCGGCTCTAATACGGATATATCCATAGGATGCCTGGCAAAGCTTATTGCTAAGCTCTCCGGTAAAGTAATTGACGTTGAGTGCGACAAAAGCCGTATAAGGCCGGCTAAGAGCGAGGTTGAACGCCTTTTGGCAGATACAAAGAAAGCTTCAGAAATTCTGTCTTGGAAGCCGGTTTATAGCCTGCAGAAAGGGCTTTTGGAAACAATTTCCTGGATTAAGAAGAATAGGAAGAGTTACAAGAGCGGGATTTACAATGTTTGATATGAAAATACCATTGTCAGCGCCGAACTTGTGCGGCAGAGAACTTGACTATGTAAACGAATGCATTCGTTCTAACTGGATTTCCGGCGCGGGTGAATTCATAAGGAAATTTGAAGTTGCAGTCTGCAATAGATTCAAAATCAAGAATGCTGTTTCCTGTGTTAACGGCACCTCGGCGCTATTACTTGCTCTTGAGCTTTCTGGAGTGGAAACAGGGGATGAAGTTATCGTGCCAACAGTGACTTTTATCTCTCCTGTGAATGCTGTAAGGCATCGGGGAGCGGCGCCTATTTTTATGGACTGCGATGAATATCTAAATATCGATGTTGAGAAGTTGCAAGATTTTTGCAGAAAAGAATGCAAGATGACAGCAAGGGGATTAATAAATAAAACAACCGGCAGGATTATTAAGGCCATTATTCCGGTGCATGTTTTCGGTAACCCCTGCAGAATGGAAGAGGTTTGCGCTGCTGCAAGGGAATTTAGATTATCAGTCATAGAGGATGCCGCTGAAAGCCTGGGCTCTTATTATACCTGCGGGAAGTTCTCTGGAAAATTCACCGGGAGCATAGGCGATTTCGGAGTTTATTCCTTTAATGCCAATAAGGTTGTGACATCGGCCGGAGGAGGCATGATTTTGAGCCGTAAAAAAACTGTTTCAAAAAAGGCAAGGTATTTAATAGACCAGGCAAAGGACGACCCGGTTCGTTATATTCATAGAGAAGCCGGATATAATCTGCGGCTTTCAAATTTACACGCGGCAGTAGGCCTTGCGCAACTTGAGCTCTTAGGCCAGTTCCTTGCCATTAAAAGGAAGAATTTAGAGTTATATAGAAAACTTATTTCTCCCATTGCTGGGTTATCCTTCCTTGAGCCGCCTCCTGGCACGCGGGCAAATCTGTGGTTTTACCCGCTTCTTATCGAAAAGGAAATATTTGGCAGGTCAAGGCAAGAAACTATGAAGGCATTCTCTAATAACAATATCGAAACAAGGCCTCTTTGGAAATTAAACCATCTTCAGCGCCCGTATTTAAAATGCCAGTCATATAAGATAGATAAAGCGCCTAGATTATTTGAGAAAATAATCAATTTGCCTTGCGGCACCGGCTTAAGAGAGAGAGAGATTGAAGAAGTAGTTTCGGTTTTAGTGCGGCTTAAGGGTAAAAATGGAAAGAATTAGAGAGATCACGGTTGGTTTGGATTGTTCGGTAAAGCAAGCCCTAAAAAAAATAGACCAGACAGGCAAGAAGATAGTTTTTGTCGTTGATGATAGGGGCGGGCTTTTCGGAGTCGTAACGGATGGGGATATCAGAAGGTGGATTTTAAAAGACAGGAGCCTGCATGATAATATCGCCAAGGTAATGAATAAGAAGCCGGTTTTCCTGCAAGAGGGATATTCACTTCAGCAGGCTAAAGAGTTAATGGTAAAAAAAGGCATTGAATGTATTCCTGTTCTTGCCAGAAACATGAAAGTCGTTTCGGCTCTGTGGTGGGCCGACTTGTTTAATGAGAAATTCAGAAGGTTTAAGCCTATATACCGGTATCCTGTGGTAATAATGGCAGGAGGCGAGGGGAGCAGGCTCCTTCCTCTTACTAATATCCTGCCTAAACCGCTTTTGCCTATAGGCGAAAAACCAATGCTCGAGATAGTTATGGACAAATTTCTCGAGTACGGATGTAAGGATTTCTATCTTTCGCTGAATTATAAGGCACAGATTATAAAGGCCTATTTTAATGAGTGTTCAGGTAAATTCAATATCAATTATATTGAAGAAGATAGGCCGCTTGGCACGATAGGGAGCCTGGGGTTTGTTAAAGATATTATAAGAAAGACATTCTTTATAAGCAATTGCGATGTTTTGATAGAGGCGGATTATTCCGATATGCTCAAGTATCACAAGAAAAACAGAAACCTTATTACTATTGCTGTTTCACTGAAGCATTTCTCTATTCCCTACGGCATTTGTTCAATTGAGAACGGAGGGGCTTTGAAAGGCATTTGCGAGAAACCTGAACAAGACCACCTTGTTAATACGGGATTTTATATCGCAGAGCCAAAGGTATTGGATTTTATCCCGAAAGGTTGTGTTTATCATATGACCGACTTGATTGGCCGCTGCCTCAAAAATAAACTTAAGGTCGGCGTCTATCCTGTTTCTGATAAAAGCTGGATAGATCTTGGCCAAAGACAGGAACTCCATAATCTATCATCAAAAGCAGATTAATCGTATGGAAGACATAGTATTGATAGGAGCCGGTGGGCATGCTAAATCAGTTATAGAGGCGGTTGTTTCAGGCAATAACTTCAGGATCTATGGATTGATTGACGCTAATCTTAAGCCCGGCGAGAAAGTTTGCGGGCTTGAGGTAATCGGAGACGATTCCTGTATCGATAAGGCAATAACAAGAGGCATAAAAAGCTTTTTCATAGCGGTTGGTAGTATAGGCAAGCCTGATTTAAGAGTACGGTTATTTGAGATGTTAAAGCAAAGGGGCGTAGAATTACCTAATATTATTCACCCGTCAGCGGTTGTATCGCGTTTTTCCGTTCTTGGGAAAGGCAACTTTGTCGGCGCCAAAGCCGTTATTAATGCGGGAGCAGTGACCGGTAATAATTGCATTATTAATACTTCTTCTGTTATTGAGCATGATTGTGAATTGTCCGATTTTGTGCACTTAGCCTGTGGAGCAGTTCTTAGCGGAGGCGTAAGAATAGGCGCTAGAACACATATCGGAGCAGGAAGTTGTGTTTCAAATTCTCTAGAAATCGGCTCAAACACTATTATTGGTTCGGGGAGCGTTGTTACAGAAAACATACCAGGTGGCTGTATCGCCTTCGGCAATCCTTGTAAATTAGTAAGAAAGAATGAGTAAAAAAATCTTTGTGATAGCTGAAGCAGGGGTCAATCATAACGGTTCGCTTGAGACCGCCGTTAAAATGGTGGATGTCGCTGCCAGTGCCGGTTCAGATGCTGTAAAATTCCAAACCTTTACGGCAGAAAGAGTCGTAGCATCTGGCGCTGCTAAGGCAAAATATCAGATCAGAAATACAAAAGACAGCGGTTCTCAGCTGGAAATGCTTAAAAAACTGGAATTGCCGGCTTCAGCTTTTAATGAGCTTAGTTCCTATTGCAAGAAAAAAAACATCCTTTTTATGTCTACTCCTTTTGATCCTCAGAGCGCAGACATGCTTGATGGTATTGGCATGAAGATTTTTAAAATTCCCTCCGGGGAGCTAACGAACAAGCCGCTTATTGAGCACATAGCAAATATAAGAAAACCCATAATTCTTTCTACGGGCATGTCATATCTTGAGGAAGTGCTTGCTGCTGTCCGCTGGATAAAGAAGGCCTGGAAACGTGATTTTCCTCGTGGCTTCTATCTGGGGCCGCTTGTTTTGATGCACTGCATTTCCAGTTATCCCGCGAAAACAATAGAGCTAAATTTGGCCGTGCTATCGACACTTAGAAAAAGAACCGGCCTGCCTGTTGGATTCTCCGACCATTCAATGGGCGGTATAATGTCTATAGCTGCAGCAGGAATGGGCGCCTCGGCAATAGAAAAGCATTTTACCCTCTCCCGTTCTTTACCTGGTCCGGACCACAAGGCATCGCTTGAACCGGGAGAACTCAAGCAGATGATCTCCGACTTAAGAGCGGTTGAATGCGCTTTGGGTGATGGCGTTAGGCGCCCATCCACGGATGAAAAAGAAACGATGCTTATTGCAAGGCGAAGCATTGTTGCTGCGGTACCGATAAGAAAAGGTGAAGTTATAAGCCGTAGTAAGCTTGATTTTAAGCGGCCGGGAACAGGGATCAGTCCCGCTGATCTTGACAAAGTAATAGGTAAAAGAGCAAAAAACGATTTTTCTCCTGACGAGCTGATAAAGCTTTAAGCATAATCATGACAAAGATAGCAATACATCAAAGTGAATATATTCCCTGGCCACCATATTTTAAAAAGGCCGCATTAGCCGATATCTTTGTAGTCCTGGATAATGTTCAATTCCAGAAGAACGGCATACAGAACAGAAACCGCCTGAGGAACCAAAATGGCCCTTTTTGGATGACTATACCGGTAACAGGAAGCCTGGCCGATCATATTAAGGACAAAAAAATATCTGATCAGGGATTCAGGAAGAAGCACTTTAATTCGCTTCTGTTTTCTTATTCAAAAGCCCCATTCTGGAGTGTTTTTGCAAAGGACCTGGCTAAGCTTTATGATGGGAGTTATTTCTCTCTGGGAGAAATCAACCAGGCTTTTTTGGGTTATATATTCGGAAAGCTTAATATTCAAACCGATGTTTATTATTCTTCAGGGTGGGATTTTTGCGGAAAAAAATCAGACCTGATACTGAATATCTGCAAACACTTTAAAGCAGACACCTATATAAGCGGGGCAGGAGGGAAAAATTATTTAAAAGAGAATGAGTTCAGGAAATCCGGTATCGAGATTAAATATATTAAATCCGAACCTCCTGTATATCAACAATTTCACAAGGGTGTATTTGTCGAAGGGCTATCTATCCTTGATATGTTTTTTAACGTGGATTTAGAAGAAATAAAAAAGTATTCGGAGGATTAGCATGGAAAATGCATGGAAGGTGAATACGCAGGTGTGGGAAGATATATATGCCCAGAATAAATCTATGCTGCAGTACCCTGAAAGCACCCTAGTGAGCTTGTCTTATCATATTCTTGATCCCAGTAAGCATAAAAAAATCCTCGACTATGGTTTTGGCGCAGGGGCAAACGCCTTATTTTTACTAAAAAGAGGTTTTGAGGTCTCGGGTGTAGAGGTGTCCGAGACAGCCGTCAGGGTTGTTTCTGAGAGAATAAGAAGAGAAGGGTTTAATTCTGATTTTAAGCTAATGAAAAACGGAATAATTGATCATCCCGACAATACTTTTGATGCAGTTATCCCCTGGGGGGTGCTTTGCTATAACAATTGGGAAACTTTACCAAAGTCAATGAAGGAAATAGAGAGAGTGTTGAGGCCGGGAGGTTTATTTATCGGCACTATGGCTGCATCCGGAGATATTTCTGAAGAGCAAGGTGCCAAAATAGAAGACGGTATTTTCAGGTCTAAGGTAAAAGCGCAGGAGGGGGCAATAAGAATGGTAGT
>VGKM01000019.1 GCA_016867005.1 Candidatus Omnitrophota bacterium
TTAAAAATAATAATCCTGCTGAAAAAATATGCTTTGGCTGAATTATTTTTACAGAGTTTTCGGTAAAAGTAGAAAACGTTCCTTGTAAGGAGATAATATTCAAAATACGACGGTTGTTTACCGCCTGTTGTTTTATTGCATTTATGGTAAATCATTGCCTCAGGTTCATATATTATCCTATAACCAGCTCTTGAGGCGCGGATCGTAAAGTCAGCGTCATCCAGATACATAAAATAATTCTCATCCATCATGCCAATTCGATTTATAACCGAGATCGGAACAAGCAAACAACAAGTTGAAGCTACCTTTATATCTGCTCTAAAAGAAAATTCCTCATTATCAAAAGGGTAAACTTTATGCCCCTGAGGCCTGGAACGCCACCAATCATAATCTTTCCCCACCCAGTGGTCTATCCGCCTTCTGTCAAAATCACATACGATCTTAGGGGCCACCAGCGCCTGGCCGCATTCACGCGAAGTTAACATCATTTTTGTCAAGAAATCGTGCTCGACCACAGTATCGTTATTTAAAAATAGGGCATAATCACAGCCCCTCTTGACCGCAAAATCAATACCAGCATTGTTACCGCCTGTAACACCCTTATTTTCACTCAAAAATACACAGTTTATGGTATCCTTAAACCTGTTTCTTATCATCTCGGCCGAACCGTCTTTTGAGCCATTATCCACAAAAATAATTTCAAAAAGTTTATAATCACTCTTTAGAAGCGAATCAATGCAATCGCTTGAATACTCAAATCCGTTGTAATTAACTACAATGATACCGACTTTATAATCCGAATTTCTCATGCTATGTGCCCAATTTTTCCAGCAAAAAATCACCTATAGCCAAAATATCAATATCTGTTGATAAAAAACACTTGATGGCATCTTCCGGCGACTCAACAATTGGCTCTCCTGCAACGTTAAAAGAAGTATTGAGAACCATAGGAACACCGGTTTTTCTCTCAAAAGCTTTAATTAAATCATAATACCTCTCATTTACTTCCTTTGCTACTGTTTGAACCCGGGCGGTATTATCCACATGTGTTATTGCCGGTACTATTTCCGCTTTCCCGGGCCGGACATAAGGGGCAAGCAGCATAAAAGGCGATTCAACATCCAACGTAAAGAATTCACCCGCTCTCTCTTTTATAACTGAGGGTGTAAAAGGACGGAAACTTTCTCTATGTTTTACCCTTGAATTAAGCATGTCTTTCATGTCTTTCCTGCGGGGGTCGGCTATTATGCTGCGATTACCAAGTGCCCTTGGGCCGAATTCGCTTCTTCCCTGCCACCAGCTGGTAATCTTTCCTCTGGATATCTCATCAGCCATCTTATCGCATAATTGCCTAAAATCGCTGTAATGCCTGATTATAATTCCTTTGTCCCTGAATTTATCTATCGCCTTTCTGACATCTTCCTGGGAGTATGGTTTCCCCAGATAATCATGTTCGGAGACATAAGCCCTTTTATGGCCGTAGATAATATTGTATGCATACAGCGCCTGCCCGACTGCCAATCCTTCATCTCCCGCAGAAGGGAAAACAAAGATATTCTTAAATTTGGAGTGCGTAAATACCTTATAGTTAGCAACACAATTTAATCCGACTCCTCCGGAAATACAAAGGTTCCGGGAAGCCGTCTTCTCATACAGCCAATCAGCCAGATAGCACATTACATCTTCAACTATCTTCTGCGCCGCAAAAGCCAGATTTTTATAAACACCGGAAAACGGTTCATTTCTTTCTTTTCTTTTGAAATTCTTAAGAAAAGATGTATATTTTCCAAGAGTATACGGGTATTCTTTAGCTCTCAGGCCTGAAAACAAACTTCCGGGATTCCTGAAGTCAAATTTTCTCACGCTATAACGAAGTTGCTTCTTTAATAAGTCGTAATACTCCGGCTCTCCATAAGGCGCCAGGCCCATCGTCTTGCCTTCTTCGTTGGTTTTAAAACCGCACTTTCTGGTAAATTGCGAATACATACTGCCAAGGCTGCATACCACGGGAAGATCCTTTAAAATATTAATAGAGCGGCCTTTACCATAAGCAAGACAGCCGGATAGCTGGTCGTTATTTGTTCGTACTAGGGGCACTCCCTGGCCGTCGAGAACCATTATTGCGGCTTCTTCGAACGGCGAAGGCAAAAAGGCCTGGCAGGCATGCGCAAAATGATGCTCAGGGACAATAAAGTCGATCTTCGGGTTTTGGCGTAAAAAGAATTTCTTCGCGCTTTCGTTATACCTATAGCTGTACACAACACAATCTACTTCTTTAAGAGTAACACCTCCCGAAGAAAGTACTATATCAATAAGCAGGAGAAATTTTTCAAGTTCAGCAAAGTCCACGTTCGAATAGTCGCCTTCAAGGTCAAAAGGGAGATCGATATTATCCTGGTAGGTCCTGGGATCATTTCGCCAACCGAAAGTGGCAAGGTCGGTTTTTGTAATAGGCAGCAACATATCGTATTTCTGTCGCGTGAGCCTCTCCAAGCCGCATGCGCCGGTAATCTTGCCGTCAATACACAAAGCAGCGCTTGCTCCGTGCCCGACCATAACGCTTAAGATACATTTTCCTTTCATTGTTTTCTTCCGGTCATTTTTCAAGTTTTATACCGCATAAAATGAACCGCCCCTGGTCAGAAAAATCCTTCCAGTCAAAAAGACGGAATAACAATCTGTCCGCAAGATACCAAAAACAGACCAAAGGCAAGTAAGCCATCCTCGCATGTTTTTTTAACAACATCACCTGCATCGAGAAACCTATGCTATACAAATGCCACCCTTTTATTTCTTTTATTTTTAAAACAGGTAAACAACAATCTTCGATCACCCTGATATCAATTGGGCCCTCGCGGGGGCTTGAAGCAGCATAACCGTTCTTAACAAATTTTTTAAAAGATTCATCCCATAGATCAAATATATCCGGTATCCTGCCGGACAAAAAGCTTACCCCCTTACAAAACACATAATCCAATAAACATAAAAGCTTTCCCCTCTTAGAATTAGCGCATCTCAAAGGTTCATATATATATACTTTACCCTGAGGCTTTAAAACTTTAATTATGTTTTTCAGTATAAACCGGAGTTCATTGGGAGGCAAATGGTGCAAAAAAGCATTAACAAAAATACTATCGAACTCTCCTTCATGGCCTCCATATCCCCATTTCAGAAGATCGGCGCATTCAAACCTCGCGTTTCTTAGGTTTTTTTTGCTTTTTAGTTGCTCTGCCAGCTCTATCTGTTTACAGGAAAAATCTATTCCTACCACGCTCATGCCCTTCTCTGCAAACTTTGCGGCAAGCCATCCGCTGCCACAGCCAAGGTCCAGCAATTTACCGCCTTTTTTGAATAAATAACCCGTAAAATCATTTTCCAGCTGCGACCGTACTACCATGTTGAATGGCTTATTCAAACGCCATTGATGAGCCATCAATGTGGAATATTTCTCCCACCATTCCAACTCGTTTTTATGCCAGTCCTCATTTATAGATTCTCTTTCGATGTGCATTGTCAAGGATTAAGCTTGCCCTCTTCCCAGAGCGCTATCATTTTATCCGGCTTTAGAAACAATTCAAAATTCTTTTGCAGCCAATCATCCGGAAAATCCCACCATTTTATTTTAAGGAGTTTTTCCCGTGTCTTTTCATCAAACCGGTATCTTATTAATCTTGCCGGCACCCCGCCTACGATAGCATAGGCAGGCACATCTTTTGTTACAACGGCACCCGCACCAACAACGGCCCCGCATCCTATGCTTATGCCATCTTTTATAATAGCATTCCTGCCAATCCAGACATCGTGGCCGACACTGGTAGTTTCAAAACTTACAAATCTATCATCGCTGCAGTAATGCTTAGCAACCGGATTATTACAAAGGTAGAACGCCGGATGAGTGCTTAAATAACTTACAGCATGCCGGCCGGACCCGATATTGACACCCATAGATATAGAACAAAATTTTCCGATGTTTGACTTAATAATAAGGCTATCTCTTTGGATATAAGTATGGTCGCCGATCTTTGAGTCCATAACAGCAACATCGTAGAAAATAACGTTATACCTGCCTATTACAGTTTTTTTGTCCAAACTACAGCCGGGATAGAATATGCAAGTCGGATTTTTTATTTGCAGATTCAGCCTTCTCAACATGTTCTTCAACATAAATTCAGCGCTTATGCGCCGCCTCCGTCTTTTCATTCGTCATTAATGAAAAAATAAAATTAAGGTTTCTTTCGATATTCTTACCGTCAAGCGGACCGATATATTTTTCAAGCACGCTAAACTTCTTAAACTCTTCAAAGATACCGCTTCCATCATAGAACGCATTGATCTTCTCTTTAAGTTCCGACGGATCGGAGGCGCTGACCAGCTCAGATCTTCCGTCAAAAGGCGGATGGGAAAATTCCTTGTCTTTCTTATAATACAGCACAGGGATGCCCAAAACTGAGGCCTCTATACATGTTTGTGAATAGGTTGTCACATAAAAATCAGCCATTCGAATCACCCGTTCAAACGGCTGGGAATCAAAAAGCTTGATATCGAGATCATTAAAATATTCGCTGAGAAAACTGCGGTACTGGCCGATATAGCCGTTTGACCTCACTTTTAGGACAAGCTTCATTTTTCTTCCTTCACTTTTAAGTTGACGCACGGCGATAAGTATATCATTCAGAAAATCAAACTCAAAAGCAGCATAAGATATCAGGTTCATCGGGCTAAAACCAGCGGCCCCGATTAAGATAACGGGTTCCCTGCAATCCACTTTCTTTTTAAAACCGCTATTTACATATTGGTCCATCCTGGGGTCACCCAACGCTAAAACATTATCCATACCTCTGAAGTAATTCTTTTTAATAGATTCGCTATAAGAATTTATAAATGTTGCGTCTTTACTTTCATCCAGAAAAGAATTCCCAAGCATTCCGTTTATCACCAGATATCTCGGTATATTATTAATCTTACAGTAACCGCAAAGAATGCCGTTAGCTGCCCCGATATTTGAAACTGTAAGCATGAGATTCAACTTTTTATCTTTAAAAAATTCGCTGGCCTCATCTATTCCTGAGATGTATCCCGGCAAAACCCTAGTGATAATCTTACTTATTATCTCATATAATAAGGTACTAATTTCTAACCCTTCCACCTTTAAAGATTGTGACTTCTTTTTCTCAAAAGATAACATTAGGCCTGATGCTATTGATTTATGACGGAAATTTGCCCTTCCAACCGGCAATCTTCTTTCTTTGCCTGAAATACAAAGGCCAGAATAACCCGTAGAGACCAGCCTGATATTCTTCCTTCCCTTCAAGCTCTCAATAATGCCTTGAGTAGGGTGATACTTCAAAGCGAAAATGTAATTATATTCAATTCCGTTCCTTAATGAATAAATGGAAAGGTCGGTTAGAACATCCACGACGGTTGCGGCAACCGACTTGACTAATTCCTTAATGCCGAGCCCTCTTTTACCGGTTCTTTCACTTAGCCATTTAGAAATCGGGAAATAATAAGCATTTTCCCGCCGTGTGACTGCTGCAATGTTCCAGGATGTGTTCTTTATTTGCAGCCTATCCATAAAAAAGAGAGTGTTTCGATTATTTAAGCCGACATAGAGATTGCGATGTTGAAGGGACCTAACCGCAAGCAGGCTCAAACACACTCTGACAGAATTAATAATTTCATTCCACAACTCAAGACGGAAGGCATTGCCAAAATCTATTCCTTTATACGAAAATATATCCCTGCCTTCCTTATCCTTGAACCAGCTGGAAAAAAATCTGTAAACATCGAAATTATATTCTTCAAGCACATCCGGTTCAAGAATGCTGTCAAAATAACCGCTTTTTCCACCCTCAGATAATATTTGGTTTCTCAAGGCAAAATCATAAGTCAAAACCAGGTCTCTGTCTCTTTTGTACTCAAAAGGACAACAGCCCCAGTAATTCCTGTCTTCAACCAGAAAAATATTTCTATATTTATTATTAAAAATCAGGTCGTCCATTATTTTCCTGAGATCTTGAGCTTGACATACTCGGTAAATGCAACGATCTCTTTTTTATCTAAATTAAAAAAATCCGGCTTAAATATGATTAACAAAAAAGAAACAGCTGAATAGAACATGCCTGACAATAGGAAACGGAGAATAAAATTCATTGCCGGAAAAAGTGTACTCATTAATAAAGACCCCAATAAAGCTGCCAGGATAAAAACCGTAATAACTACTATCTGATGCCTAAGGAAGGAAGCGAATTTTAGGTTCAGGAATTTAGAATTATTCCAAAGTTGGATGTTTACGCTTAATATCTGCAAGAAAACCATTTTTATTGCCAGGCCAGTAGCTCCTGCCTGTAAAGCACCGAAATCCTTCGGCCCCAGGAGAATGAATGTCATTGGTATTCCTATTGAAATAATGATTAAGCCAATATCCCTGTATACCTTAACCCTGTCTGTTGCAAAGAAAAAATTCGCGTTAAGCTGGCCGTATGTCTGATGTATCGGGAAAAAACACATAAGAAGCAAAGGCAGAAAAGCGCCTGCGTAATCACGGCCTCCGAACATACGCAGGACGCTCTTTGACTCCACTGCGAGAAAACAGCAAAAAAAAGCAGTAAGCACATAAAGCATAAAGGCGGAGCGCTTGAAATAATCACGCATTTGAGAAAAATTTTTCTTTGAAAAATGGATTGCCTGTTCGCGGAAAACAAGAGGAATTACTGCGGAAGTGAACAAAAAACATACCCCGCCTATTTGATAAGATAAAGCATAGAAACCTTGTTTAACGCTGCCGGAGAACTTTTGCAGGAACCAGCGGTCCAATATCTGCTCAAGGCAGGCAAAAACCAGGAAAATCACCAGCGGAAAACAGAACCTTGAAAACTGCCTGCGATAATCCCTGGACTCCTCCTTGCTTATCGCCCACTGGCTCAATATTCTAAATCCCGATTTACGGATCAAGTAGATAAGCAGTAAGGCCGTCAAAAGAAGGATAGACAGTTGAAAAACAAAATAATTAAACAGCGTGAACAACTGTTTCCAAAACATGAGAAGCAGTAAAATTACGCTCAAGAACTTAACCGATACCTTTATGGTTTCAGAATTGACCGTCAGTCCATAAGCATCAGACATATCGCCCAGGATCATAGCAAGGAATGTTAAAAATGCCCAGACAGCCCCCATGATGACGTAGCGCGGCTCAAGATTAGGCCAGAGGGCTTTATCAAAAGAACCGAGCATCGAAACAAGAATAATGCCGCCTAAAATCACTCCGATAAATGCAAGATAACGGAAATAAAAAGAAACGATTTTTATGTCTTTTTGATTCTGAGACAGCTTAGTGAAAAATGCAGTTGATGAATTAAGGTTCAAAAAACCCAGTACTTGGCTGAAAAAAGAAGTTATAAAAGAAAAATTGCCGTAAGAGGCCGGCCCCAGAGACCGCGGGACAATGGCCTGAGTAACAATACCCATAACAAAACCTGTCAAATTGCTTATAAGTTTATAAAGATACCTCTTTTTCAGAGACATTCAATTTTCCTGATTATCCGGCACGGGTTACCGGCAGCAACAACAAACTCCGGAACACTCTTTGTCACGACTGAACCCGCGCCTATTACAGAATTCTTCCCTATGGTGACCCCCGGCAGAATTACCGAATTTGCGCCAATCCATGATCCGCTTTTTATTAAAACGCCTCTTGACATCTCATATCCCTGCTTAATGATTGGGACGCTACTATCACTGAATTTGTGTTTTGTCACATAAATATGCACTCCCGCCCCCAGCAGAACATCATCTTCAATAACAATGCCCGCCTCTGTCCCTGGAGCGGCAAAAAGCATGCTTTGCGGCCTGATCACTATGTTTTTACCGATTTTTATATTCGAACAAAAAACAGCATAGGCACCCGGCCTGAACTCCGACGAAGCGTCAAATTGTCCGAATCTCCTTTTACAAAGGAACCTGCCGGCCATCTTAAAATACAGCATCCAATGGGTAAGAGGCATATCAGGGCCTATCCTGTCGGAAAAACACCAAAAATTAATTCTTTTTATCATCTCTATTTCGGGCCATCATCGCTTCCACTATCCTGAAATCAGTAATATCATCGATATCAAACGACCTGTCTTTAGGCATCAAATACAAAAAGGTATTCTTAAGAAACAGCTTCTTTTTGCCCAATAGAACATCTTTCCACCAGACATAAATCGAGGCATTCATATCAAATACTTTTGGCGCTTTCTGTCTTGAATAAAAAACGCCTTTTTTTACAATCCTTACCGCTCCTCTATTATCCAATTCAACCATATTAAAATAAGGGTTCCGCTGGGCCTTTGTAACCGAAAAAACATTATCTGCTTTCTTTTTAACCAAAAGCTCAATACTTCTGTCAATATCTTGCGGCGTTCTCAGGGGTGAAGTAACAAGTAGCAGGACTACGATATCGTATATGGAGCCCTTCTCTTCCAGGAAACGGACTGCGTGCACCAAAACATCAAGGCTACTGCTGTTATCGCCGGAAAGCAACCTCGGCCTGACAAACGGCAGTTCAGCATTACATCTTTTTGCCACAGCATGTATCTTTTTATCATCCGATGAAACGATAACCCTGTCTATGTACTTTGATAACCTTGCCTGCTCGATCGAATAAGCAATGAGCGGTTTGCCGCAAAGCATCTTGATATTTTTCCCCGGAAGGCCTTTTGAGCCACCGCGCGCCGGAATAACACATAATATCCTAAAGTTTTTAAACATTTAATTAATAAGTTTTATGGCCTTGATACCGTCATCAAGCGGAATCGCAGGCCTTATGCTTCGACGCACCGAACTAATAAATGAATCCATTTCATCGGCATAGGTTTTGTCAATATCAAATAGCGCGCCCCCCTTTAACCTCCTAAACAAGGAATCTGTTTCTATTTCGAAAGTTTTATTGACGATATCGCACCTTATATAACCTTTACTGCCGTAAATAAATATGCAACGTGTTTTTTCTTTCTTCAGATAGTCAAGATGTACGCTGCATATAAACTTATTGAAGCAATATATTCCTTCAAAAAGATCATCTGAATTTATTTTCAGGCCGCTTATTTTCAACTTCGCTATTTTCCATGAAACAGGATCGCCAAAAATAAAACGCATGTAGTCAACCTCGTGCGAAAGATCCAGCGAGACGCCTCCGCCTTTTTCCTTAAAAGCACTGTAACTATCATTATAATCGATGTTATTCCTCCACAGAGGCAGGTACTGGCCGCATTCAATGCGGGAAAAATAGAGTTTGCCTATCGCACCCGAGGAAACGTACTTTTTTAGCAGTTTTATCGCCCCTAAAAACCTCAGATTATAGCCCACAAATACCTTTATCCTGTATTTATCGCGTGCCTTAATAAGCGCGTCTACGCCATTTAATTTATAAGAAAGAGGCTTTTCGATAAAAAGATTTATCTTCTTTTTTGCTAATTTCAAGGCAGTCGGTATATGTTTATATGTCTCATTGGATATAACGGCGAGCTCAAAATCATCTCCGGCTGAATCAATATCACTGATAAATTCCAACTTTCCTGAATTTCTGCCGAATATATCCCGGCATCCCTTCACTTTCGTACAAACAGTGACCTTTCTTATTGAACGATTAGCAAGAAGATTGGTTATATGCCGCCTACCGATGGAACCACATCCTACCACAAGCACCTTCATAATGACCAACCCCCATCCACTACAATATTGCTGCCCGTAATATAGCTGGATGCATCAGAAGCAAGAAATACTGCGGCACCCACAATATCACCGGGCAAGGCCATCCTAGAAAGCGGGGTTTTTTTCTCATATTTTTTTACAAATGATTCCGGCTGGTTATTATAAACACCTCCTGGTGAGATAATATTAGCCCTGACATTATGCTTTCCATAGTAAGATGCGATATACCTGGTAAAAGCTATAACCCCTGCTTTTATTGGGGCGTATGCAGCAGGCATAGTCATCGAAGTACCGTCATAAATACTGAAGTCAGGAGCTTTAAAGGCGTAAATCGAGCTAAAATTGATGATACTCCCTTTATTTTGCTTCTTCATCATCTCTGCCGCATAACGGCTTGTCAAAAAATACCCTCCAAGGTGTCCGGAAATATTCTCTATAAAGGAAGAAAATCTTACTTTTTCAAACCTGTCAGACCAATCTTTTGTCGCAGGATATGCCGTATTTACCAGTACGTCGATACACCCATACTTATTTTTCAGTTTTTTAAAGCCGTTTACAACCGATCTTTCGGAGGTAATATCTATTTTTACGAATTCGGTATTTCTAATATCCGGAACAGGGCTTTTTATATCCGCTATGCAAACTTTTGCGCCGTTTTGAAGAAAACCATAAGCAAGCTCCTTGCCGATTAAACCGCTTCCACCGGTAATGGCTACCACCTTGCCTGAACAATCGAATATATCGGTGGATTTATCCACACGGCACCCCTTCCTTAAACAATCTCTTTCAGCAAAATAAAACTTTCGGCGAACATACACCCTGCGGTAGCGCCCCTAAAGGTAGCAAGCGCTCTAATATTTCTTAAGCTCCTGGGAAAAGGATGTTTCTTCGCTTCGCTTTTATACAGTTTCATAATTTCCGTCTTTTTCTTCAAAAAATCGGTTATATCAATATAATAATTAGGGGCAAACGCCGTTTCAGGCAAAGAAGGAGCAAATTCTGTTTCGCTCAATGTTTCCATCATTAAGATCCTTTTTAAGTATGACGACCTGAACCACTTCGTACAGCTTGAGGCGGCATCAAATATTGCCCTATGATCGCTGTGGATATCTGACCTGTAAGGAAGAAATAGGGTATCTGGCCTTACCCGGTCAAAAATATTCCGCATCGATGTAACCAACTTGTTTTTCGGTACCGCTTCTACCCCTGTTGTCGGAAAGCCGAGCCGGAAAACACCGTCAAAACCATACATTTTCGCGACATTCTCTATCTCGCTCTCTCTCTGCCTGCATGACGATACCAAACAGCCGTGTTTGCCGCGCATTTCAGTCGCAATAAGCCAATAAACCTTTGATTTTTCCTTTTTAAAACGAAGTATACTCCCCCCGCAACCCAGCGTCTCATCATCTGGATGAACAGCGACCACTAAAACTTTCCTTTTCATCGTATAGCTCCCAGTGGATCAACCTTCCTGAATTCCGCAAAATCAGCAAGCTTCAAATGTTTAATTATATTATAAGCCCTTCGGCAGGAATTGCCGTCACCGTAGATATTTTTCAGCCCCTTCAAATTCTTTTTAATGAAATCATCGGACAGGGCTTTTCTTATGGCCTCTTTTATATCGGTTACCTCAGAAGAAGAAAATATAACATTCTTCTGCGCTTT
Organism: Candidatus Omnitrophota bacterium; assembly: GCA_016867005.1. Lineage (GTDB taxonomy): Bacteria > Omnitrophota > Gorgyraeia > Gygaellales > Profunditerraquicolaceae > VGKM01. The sequence continues at coordinate 11,359 of VGKM01000019.1, forward strand.
TCTGCCCAACATCCGTTTTCCTATATTAATCGCGGGGATTGGAATTGAAGCTGCTTCAAGTATCCCTGAGCTGGAATTTCCAACCTGAAAGGCGGCATTCCGGTAGACATTTATAAAAATATTCCTTTCCAGCCCCTTAACAATCAGAAAATCCTTATCCTGACACAATTCCTCGATCCGTTTAATAAGGGCTCTTGAGCCCGCATCGATATTTGGCAGATTCACGACCGCCGGTACGCCGAGCGACTTTAAAGAATTCAAGATATTATTAAAATCTGAGACTGTGCGATGCTCGTAATCCATAAGAGGATGAAAAATCACAAGGGCGTATTTCTTAAATGGTTCCCCGCCTCCGGTCAGTTTCTCAAAAACCTGCCCTTTCGTAAGTATGGGTTCGTGTTTGAATTTATCCAAAGCGCAGCTTCCGATACAGAAAATTCTCTGCGCAACCTCTCCCATTCTCAATAATCTATTTTTATGTTCCTCGAGAGAGACGAATTTATAAGCGGAAAGCCTGCTAGCCGCATGCCTTACCGGGTTATCTATCAGGCCGTCGCAATCGTGGTCTCCGGCAAAAAAATGAGCAGTAGGGATCTTAAGGTATCCTCCAAGCAAGGCAGCAATTATTACGTCTTCTCTGTCTCCGGCATAAATAATCAGATCAGGAGAAAACCTTTTGACAGAATGAATTGCCCCCTGCATAAGTATAGCAGCTGATTTTATCCTAGCGCTGTCAGTATCACTGTCAAGCAAGGTTTCAATTCTGTCCAGTATCTTTAACCCGTCTTGTTCAATATTCTTGACGGTCATACCGTAAGCCGGGCTTAAATGCGCTCCGCTAACCATAATCCTCAGATCGATATTTTTATCTTCATTAAGCAGTTTGTATAAATAACTCAGCAGGTCATAATCCGACCTTGAAGACGTAAATGCCAGTATTTTTTTCATTTTTTAACCTACTGCCTTTCTTAGCCCTTTAATCACGGCGTTGAGCTCTATTTTAGTAAGGCCGGGGTAAATCGGTAATGAGGCTAATTCTTTTTTTAAGCGATAGGAATTCTCATAGCTTTTCTTCAGGTTAAAATAATCGAACATAAAGTGGGAAATCGTCGGCCTGGCATCTATACCGCTTCTCTTAAGGCTATCAATCAGACGGTTCCTCTCTTTAGCGAAAAAAACGAACCTGTGGTATGCGGGAGATGAATTACCGGTATCCGGCAGGGTTATGCCTTCCTTCCCATGCAGAATTTCGGCGTATAATTTTGCGATATCAGTTCTATATTTAAGCGTTTTGCTCAATCTTTTCATCTGGCTTAACGCGAGCGCGGCCTGAACATCGTTCATATTGCAATTCAAGCGAACATGAAAATCAGCCCCGGTTTCAGCCATATAGTCGTAATTCATTAGTGCCCTGATTCTTTCCATGTCCTTTTTATTGTCGGTACAGACCATACCGCCACTGCCGCCTGTAACGAGCTTAGTAGAGCCGAATGAAAATACCGCGAATCTGCCCTTTTTGCCGATCTTTTCTTCGTAAAATGCGGCGCCAATTGATACAGCACAATCCTCTATTAAAGGTATACCTATGCTTGATATCCCTGATATATCTTTAACATATCCGCCTAAATAGGGCAGGACTATTGCTGAAACACTAGCTGTTCTTCTTATCTCTTCCCTAAGAAGATCTATGCTGATATTAACATCAGCATTATCTACATCAATAAAAACAGGTTTTAGGCCAAGCTCAAGCATGACATTTGCTACTGCAGGACAAACATGTACGGAAGTGGCTACTTTCGAGCCCTTTTTAATCCCGGAGGCCAGCAGGCTTAATTTTAACGCGCCTGAGCCGCTATTTACGGCTATACAATATTTACGGCCCAAAAAAAGAGAGAAATATTTTTCCAGGCGTTTTACCTCTGTCCCGTGCCCGACGAAATTTCTTTTCAGTGCCTTCGTGACACTAGATATGTCGTTTTTGGTTATGCAAGGCCTTGAATGAGGTACAAACA
>VGKM01000020.1 GCA_016867005.1 Candidatus Omnitrophota bacterium
ACACTATAATGAAAGGTTAAAGTTTATTAATTATGTTTGATTTATCCAAAAAAAGATACAGATTTAGAGTTATTATTCCGTCTTATCCTGCATTTAATATCTATTCAAGCCTTGCGGATAAAACCACAGCCTTGGGGCCGGTATGCATAGCTAGTGTGGTAAATGAAATGGAGGGATGGGATGTTGAGATTATTGATGAGAATAACCTTCGTCTATACGGCCCTAGAAGCGATTTGGGCGGGGCTGACCATGATTTCTTGCAGCAGGCCAGGCCAGCAGATGTGGTGGGATTATACGGCGGCTTAACCAGCACCATACCCAGGCTCTATGAGATAGCCCGTTTTTATAAAGAAAAAGGCATTATTACTATAGCCGGAGGACAGCATTTTTCCGGGGATAATATTGCTGAAGCTTTGAGTTCTTCGGTTGACTATGTGGTGATCGGCGAGGGCGAAGAAACTGTAAAAGAACTTCTAGGGGCCTTTAGAAGCAAAAGAGAGATAAGCCAGGTTGAGGGAATAGCTTTTTTAAAAGATGGCCAAGTCTTTCTTACTCCGCAAAGGGCGCCTATGGTTGATTTTGAAAAGTTACCCTTGCCGAATTTGTCCTTAGTGCGTTATGCCAGGATTAAAATTTATCCGGTAGGAAGGATAAGGGGCTGCGGGATGGATTGTGAATTTTGTACGGTTAAGGGAAGGCCCAGGGCTGCCTCTGCCGAACGGCTGCTCGAATCCATTAGTTTTCTTGCAGAAACAAATGATGCCAGGCATTTCTTTATTGTTGATGATCTTTTTGGGCAGCAGCGAGAGGAAACTATAAGGTTCTGTAATATGCTTAAGGATTACCAGGTAAGCATAAACAGAAGGTTAGATTTAACCGTTCAGATAAGGCTGGATAAGGCTAAAGATCATGAGTTACTTTTTGCTATGCGTCAGGCCGGCATTAACACAATAGCTATAGGTTTTGAGTCGCCTATTGAAGAAGAGCTAGCGGCTATGAAGAAACAAATCAGGCCGCAGGATATGGCAGAGCTTGCCAGGGTATTTCATAAATTTGGTTTTCTGGTGCATGGCATGTTTATCTTTGGCTATCCTTCTAAGGAAGGGATGGATTTTAAAATGAAAGCCAAAGAGCGGATAAGGCGTTTTAGGAAATTTATTATAAAGGCTAAGATCGATACTCTGCAGGTTTTGCTACCCGTGCCTCTTCCCGGCACGGAATTACGCGACAGGCTAGAAAGCCAGGGGAGGATTTACTCTATAGAGGATGTGGGATGGGAATATTACGACGGTAACTTTCCCGTATTCGAACCAGATGAGCCTATGACTGCCGAAGAACTGCAGGTTTCCATACGCAAAATTATGGGCAAGTTCTATCAGTTTAAGTATATGTTTATGCTGGCCTATCATATATTTTCTTTCCCTGCCCTGGTTTTCTTTTTGCATAACATTAAAACTGGCTGGAGGCAGTGGTATAGGCCATGGCGTAATAGCCTGACTCGTTTTGGCGGCTGGATAGTCGTTAAGGGATGGACTACAGAGTTTAAAAAAAGCAATTTTCTGCAAAAATTAAGAAAGGCGCAAGAGCGCCTGAAAAAATGACCAGAGAAATATAGCAGATATAATTAAGGATCAGCGCTTAATCAAAAGATAGAGAAAAATGGCAAAAACAATTAAATTATTTACCTTCGGCCGGCCGTTGGACACCTAAAAGACCGGCTAGGGAGAAAATCGTTACGGCTATCGCAAGGCTTGATTATTAAAGGTATTCCGAAAAAATTTATCACACAAATTGAAAGAGAAGCATAATAGGATTAATAATGGCATTTGAAACTATTTTATTATGGGCGGCTGTTTTAATGTTCGTGAGCGTTATCTCGAGTAAGATATCGGATAAGTTCGCGGTTCCCGCGTTGTTGTTATTTTTGGCGGTTGGGATACTTGCCGGATCGGAAGGGGTCGGCAATATTAATTTTGTTAATGCTCAACTGGCAAAGCAGATCGGTATTTTAGCGCTTATATTTATTATCTTTTCAGGCGGGCTTGATACTAATTGGAAAGACACGAGGCCAATTATTCTCCCGGGGATCGTGCTTTCGACTCTTGGAGTATTGGTTACGGCAATTATTACGGGGTTGTTTGCTGTTTATATCCTCAAATTTTCTCTGTTAGAAGGCGTGTTGCTTGGATCTATCGTTTCATCTACAGACGCCGCCGCCGTATTCGCTATTCTAAGATCAAGACGCATAAGTTTGAAGAAGCCGTTGAAACCGCTGCTTGAATTCGAGTCCGGCAGCAATGATCCGATGGCTATTTTTCTGACAATGGGGTTTTTGAGCCTTTTGACCGTGAAAGGTTCAGGGCTCGTTTCACTGATTCCGAAATTCGTTCTGGATATGGGAATGGGAGCGCTCGTTGGCTATTTAATGACAAAGGTAATTGTTTTCTTTCTCAAGCGGCTTAAGTTGGATTACGAGGGGCTTTATCCTGTCATTACGATTTCGTTGGGGCTATTAACTTATGTCATTGCCGTCTTTTTAAAGGGGAACGGAATCCTTGCGGTTTATCTTGCGGGGCTGGGGCTGGGGCAGGCGGAGTTTCCTAATAAGAAATCCATCATGAAGTTTCATAATGGTCTGGCATGGATCAGCCAGATCGCCATGTTCGTGACTTTAGGGTTGCTTGTATTTTCGTCGCATTTGGTTCCGTTTATTGGAACGGGGTTACTGGTTACGCTCGCTCTTATGCTCATTGCCCGTCCGGTGAGCGTTTTTCTGTGCTTGTTGCCGTTTAATTTAGCTGTGCCGAAAAAGGTCATGCTTTCATGGGTGGGGCTTAGAGGGTCTGTCCCGATCATTTTGGCCACTTTTCCGCTTGCGGCCGGTATTGCTCAGGCTGAGACCATTTTTAATGTGGTATTTTTCATCGTTATTGCTTCCGTTTTTATTCAAGGCACAACTATCCCTCTTGTTTCAAAACTATTAAGACTCGATATTCCGTTGCCCGATAAGAAGACATATCCCATAGAATTTGAGAGAGTTGAAGGCATTGACGCGGAGTTGACGGATATAATTGTGCCATACAACTCGGCAGCTATCGGTAAAATGATCCGCGAATTAAACGTTCCTGAGAAATGCCTTATTATGCTTATTTCGAGAAACGATAAATTCATTATCCCGTCCGGATCGACGATTATAGAAGGCGGCGATGTTTTGCTAGTGCTTGCGAATGATAACGATTTTAAGTCGCTTCAAGGCACATTGATAATATTGAAAAGTTAAGATAAGTATATGACTCACAAAGTTTATCTCAAAAGTTTTGGATGGCCGATGGACACCTTATAGCAGGACTATGGAGATGATAGCGGAAGCGTTAGCAGGAAAATGATCTTGCGCACCGGGCAAGCCGAACGGCCAGGGAAACAACAAAGGCTCCGCCCTCCTATTTAGAAAGGAATCAAGATATGGAATATGTCCAGGGAAACCCTGACGATCTTGACCAGGGTTATTTGACTCAAGATCAGGAAGCGCAATTGGCCCAGGATTCCCTGGTAGAGAAAATAAGGTTAATCATTGATCGGTTACCTCCGGAAGGGGTGAGCTTATCTGAGATCCGAGACCTTTTTGGTCAGGACGGTCTATTGCTTTTAACTGTTTTTCTGACGATCCCTTTTATAATCCCTGTTTCTATTCCTGGCGTCAGCACCGTATTTGGGGCTGCTATTCTTCTGATCGGTGTTAGCCGCTTTCTCGGCCGCACTTTTTGGTTGCCAAAGAAAATTGAGCAGCGAGTTCTGCCGACCGAAAAGCTTCGCGCAGGCTTGGATCAGGGGCTCAAGATCCTTCAAAAATTGGAACGATTGACGCGCCCCCGCCGTATGCAAAAGATGACCTCTCAGGGCCTAATAGGAACCCTGAATACGCTTTCTCTTATTGTCGGAGCGGTTCTTCTTATGGCGCCATTCGGATTCGTCCCTTTCAGCAATACTCTGCCCGGTCTGGCATTGTTGTTTTTGGCTATCGGGCTTTTGCAGCGTGATGGGCTTTTTATCTTTCTGGGGCATCTTGTTAATGTCGTAACGGTCACCTATTTCGCGTTCTTGATTGCTGGCGGCACCGTATTTATCCAAAGGGTTGTGCATTATTTTATGGGATCTCCTTCATAAGAGGTGAAGCCCGCCGTAGGCCAAAAAATGGCGTTTTGATGGAATGCACGGAATTAAAATCTCCATTAAATGGAAATGCTTACGGGAAAGAGAATCTCGCGGCATGACCGCGGGCATAACGCATTGATATGAAAGAAGATAAGAAAAAAGTTTTCATCAAGACGATGGGCTGCCAGATGGTTGCCTTATAGGATGACTATGATTGAAATTGCTAAGGCATTGATAGATATGGACATGCAATAAATTCGACCTATATTTAGGGAACGGTTTTCTTGAAAGGAAAGACAAGTGAAACAATGGTATGAGGCATTATTTGAAAATTACGCTCACAAATATGATAAAGAGTGCTTCGTTCATGGGACAGCAGGCGAATGCGATTTTATTGAGGCTGAGATCAGCCACGATAAATCGCTAAAGATTATTGACATCGGCTGCGGCACTGGACGTCATGCGATCGAGTTGACTAAAAGAGGCTATAAAGTGATTGGCGTTGACCTTTCCGAGAATCAGATCAAAAGGGCAAGGGAAAAAGCGCAAGAGGCAGGCCTGGCCATCGATTTCCAAACACAAGATGCCCGCAATCTTCCATTTGACGGTGAATTTGATCTGGCAATTATGCTATGCGAAGGCGGGTTTTCTCTTATGGAAACAGATGAGATGAACTTTGAGATCCTCAAAAACGCAACAAAAGCGCTTAAAAGTAAAGGCAAGCTTATTTTCACCACATTAAACGGATTGTTTCCGCTGTTTCATTCGGTCAATGAATTCTATAAGTCGGCCGAGAAAGAAGGCCAATCACAGTGTAAGGAGTGCTCCTTTGATCTGATGACTTTCCGTGATTATAACACCGCTGTTTTTGAGGACGATTCCGGCAATAAAAGGGAGCTTAAGTGTAACGAGCGTTATTACGTGCCCAGCGAGATTACATGGCTTTTAAAGACGATTGGATTTAAGAAGATCGATATTTTTGGCGCGAAGCTCGGAGCATTCTCAAGGAATGATAAACTGACAACAGAGGATTTTGAGATGTTGGTTATCGCTGAAAAATAGAGATTTAAACTATGGCCGATAAACTTAATGCCAAGAGTAAGGTTTTTATCCGCAGCTTCGGATGCCAGATGGTTCCGTTGTTACAAACCGATTTTACAATTTTTGGGGCAGCTGTATAATTGTAATTAACCTGTTATCGCTGAAAGGATTGTACGAATCGGCATAAGCATAGCCGTACGTACGTGGAAAATGTGAAGGAGCGGGATAGCCCAGTAAAGTATTACTGGTATTGGAACGGGGGATAAGATTATGGAAATAAAATTTAAGAAGCTTACGCCGGATCTTATGGTTTCCGATGTTACTAAGACTGTGAAATTTTACACGGAGAAGCTTGGTTTTAAGCTCGCCATGGTTGTGCCGGAAAACGAACAAGCTATCGAGACCCAGCTTGTCAGCGGCAAGCAATATGTCTATGCCATGGTAAGCCGGGATGAAGTGTTCGTGATGTTTATGCGTAAGGATGTGTATGAACAGGATGTCCCGGAGCTTAAGGGCGTTCCTGTCGGAGCCTCAGCGTCTTTTTATTGCGAGGTAGACAATGTCAGCGAGCTCTGTGATTCGTTTAAAGAGAGAGGCGTTGTTATTATGAAGGATATTTCAGTGACTTGGTACGGGATGAAAGAGTTTTATATCAAGGATTGTAATGGCTATATACTTGGTTTTGCCGAGCAAGAACCACAAGAATAAAGATTGCGCCGATTAAAGAAATAAACACATTAAGCGGAAGGGGGATAATATGAAAATTGGCAAAATACTTATTGCAGCACTGGCGGTGTCATTGTTTGGAATGATTATTGCTGGAATCACCTGCGGATGGCTGTTCAATTGGGTGTACAAACTTGAGCCAATCAATGTTTGGAAGCCGATGGATGGTCCGCCGGGCCTAGCGTTTCAAATAGGGAGTTTCTTGCTGAATGTAGTTCTCGCGATTGTTTATGTATTGCTCCGCAAGGGCATCCCCGGAAAAAACAAGTTAACCAAAGGTCTCATTTTCGGATTATGCGTTTGGGCTGTCGGGATGTTGCCTGGGATGTTTTCAACCTACGCTTTTATGACAGTGGCTACCGGAGTTGTCATCTATTGGACTATTTTAGGACTGGTTGAAATTCCTCTTAAGGGAGTAATAATCGCTGCCATATACGGGGAATAAAAAAAGATGGTTGAATAAAATGCCTAAAAAAGTTTACTTGAAAAGTTTTGGCTGGCCAATGGGTGCAGTGCTACAGGATTACTTTGGGGTTTCTAAAGGCGCTTTTTGAGGTTTAGGCGTAGTAGCAGTGTTTTTTGGGGAACCGATGGATGTAGTGCTACGCGACACTAAACAGCAGTATAATGGGGATGAGGTAAAGTGACAATAATAGTTTGGGTAGTACTTATTTTTGTTTCATGGCTGGCCGCGACAATCTCCGGCATAGCCGGTTTCGGCGGCTCGCTTATCATCCTTCCGGTTTTTTCAATGCTCATAGGAGCTAAAAAAGCGATCCCGATTCTTACCATAGCATGGCTGATGGGGAATTTTTCCCGGGCGGCTTTTGGATACAAGGAAATCAATTGGAGGCCGGTACTTTATTTTTGCTCAGGGGCTTTGCCGGCGGCTATTATCGGTTCTAGGGTCTTCGTGGAATTGCCTGTCGGGTTGATTATGAAAGGGATAGCGTTTTTTCTTTTCTTTATCGTTATCCTGCGGCATATAAAAGGTAAGGTTGAATTCCAGTTGAAGTGGTTTATTCCTTGGGGCGCTTTTGTCGGTTTCTTGTCCGCTGTTTTGGGCAGTGCCGGGCCTATCGGAGCGGTTGCGTTTTTAGGCCTCAATCTTGCGCCGACCGCTTATGTTGCCAGCGAGGCGGTGACAGCGGTAGTGATGCATCTCACGAAGACGGTAGTTTACGGACGGTACGCGTTACTAACCGGCCAGGACATCGTTATCGGTATTGTGTTAGGATTAGCGATGACTATTGGTTCGTGGACGGCGAGAAATCTTATTAGGAGCATGTCAGGTAAAGTGTTCGGGTACTCCGTTGATGTGTTATTAATAGCGGCTGGATTTTCACTATTTTTTAGTAAAGGATAAAGGAAAATAGGTAGCAGGTTTATACAGTTTTAGACACTTGATTGCAAAATTATAACTAATTGATATGAAAGAAGATAAAAGAAAAGTTTTCATCAAGACGATGGGCTGCCAGATGAATGTGCGTGATTCAGAGGTTATCTGCGGTCTGCTGAAGAAGGCCGGCTACAGGATAACCGATAATCCAGCCAAAGCAGATGTGCTACTTTTTAATACCTGTTCAGTCAGGCAGCATGCGGAGGATAAGGCCTGGTCAGAAATAGGAAGATACAAGACGAAGGACCTTTCGCTATCGCGAAAGGGCAATCAGGCCAATAAGAAAACAATTGGCCTGATTGGTTGCATGGCGCAGAATTACAAAGAAGAGGCCTTCCGGCGCATGCCGCAGATTGATTTTGTAGTAGGACCGTCAGATATAGATAAGATACCAGAGATTATAAATAAACTGCCTAAAGATAAATTCTTTAAGAAAAAACTCTGGGAAACAGGCGGAAAGATTCGTCCGGAGGGTATTTATCATAATAGTTATCGAGAAGATAAAAACCATGCCTATGTGGTAATTTCGGAGGGCTGCTCTAACTTCTGCTCCTATTGTGTCGTCCCTTACGTAAGGGGTCCGCTGCATAACCGTAATTATAAAGAGATTATAAAAGAGGTGGAGGAGGCGGTAGGCAAAGGGATAACCTCGGTTACTCTTTTAGGCCAGAATGTCAATGCCTATCAAGATAAAGACGTCAGTTTTATTAAGCTGGTTAGCCTGGTTGATTCTGTCAAAGACTTAAGGGAATTCAGTTTTATTACATCGCATCCTAAAGATACTACCAGCGCATTATTTAAAGCAATGGCAGAATCAGCCAAGCTTAAAAAAAATCTACATCTTCCTCTGCAGTCCGGCTCTGATAGGATACTAAAGGCCATGAACCGCCAATACTCAAAAAGATTTTATTTGGATTTAGCCGATAATTATCGTAGAATTATACCGAAAGGATTATTAAGCACTGACATCATAGTGGGGTTTCCTACAGAGACTCGGGCTGACTTTGAAGATACCTGTGATTTGGTAAAAGAGATAGAGTTTGACGCGGCCTATATATTTAAATATTCTCCCCGGCCGCATACGCAAGCCCAGGGGTTGGTTGAAGACGTGAGCAAAGAAGAGAAGGAGAGCAGGCACGCTATAGTGCTTAAGCTGCAGAAGGATATATCAAATAAGAAAAAATGCAAAAAAAGATAATCTTACTCCTGGCTATAGCGGCAATAACCTTTACCAGTACTGTTTATTCCCGCGACCTGGAGAGCGTAAAACTTAATTTCCTAAAAGAAGATTATAAGTCAGCGATAGCCGAAGGCGAGAAGATCCTGGCAGGTTCAAAGGATTTCCAGGGTTGCGATAAGCTCTATTATCTTATGGGCTTAAGCTACCTAAAAACCGGAAATTACCTGCGGGCCTCGGATATCTTCGAGATAATTATCAAGGAATTCCCTGATACTCGGCTTAAAGAAGAGGCGAGGCTCAGTTTAGGGGATACCTATTTTTATATGGGTGATTATGCCAAAGCAAAAAGTTATTATCTTAGGCTTTTAGAAAATAGTCCTCATGCCAGGCTACGCCCGGCACTCTATTACCGCCTCAGTCAGATTGATTTAAAAGGGGGGGATACTCTTTCGGCAAAAGAATATTTGGCTAAGATAAAACAGGAATATCCCTTAAGCCCTGAGATCAGGATTAATAGCGGGCTTTTTTCTTCCGTGGAGATCTATTACACGGTTCAGGTAGGCTCTTTTTCTAGCTCCTTAAATGCTACTAACCTGATGCGCAAGCTTATTCAACAAGGCTACTTAGCTTATGTAGAAGAATTAAAAGCAGAAGATTCCAGGGCAGCCTATCGCGTGCGAATCGGCAAGTTCAGCTTAAGGCAGCAGGCGCTGGACCTGGAAAGCAAGCTCGCCCAGGAAGGGTATCCCACGAAGATCTTTCCTTAATATATATTCATGGCCGGCATCCCCAGAAGAAAAGAAATAACTAAACAAAGAATAGTGTTTTTAGTCGGCCCTACTGCAGTAGGTAAAACCGAGGTAGCGGCTATTTTAGCTAAAAAGATAAATACTGAAGTTATCTCTTGTGATTCTATGCAGGTTTATCGCGGGATGGATATATTGACTTCAAAGCCAACGCCTGCCTTAAGAAAGAAAGTCAAACACCATTTAATAGATATTCTTTCTCCGCAGCAAGAATACAATGTCTCAAGGTACCATAAAGAGGCTAGTAAGAAGATCGGTGAAATTTTAGCTAAAGGTAAAGTCCCCCTGGTAGTAGGCGGCACAGGGCTTTATATGTCTATACTTATTAACGGAATATTCCAGATTAAATCAGAGGATAAGGGTTTGCGTTTAAGGCTCGCTCAGGAGGCAAAGAAGCACGGGGGCACTTTTCTTTACAAAAAGCTTAAGCAAGTTGACCCCCAGGCAGCCTCTAAGATCCACCCCAATGATGCTAAGCGCATTATCAGGGCACTGGAGGTATTTTTGTCTACGGGTAAACAGATATCCCGGCTTCAAAAAGAGAGAAAGGGCTTAAGCCAGGATTATGATCTTAAAATATTTTGCCTGAATATAGAGCGCAATAAGCTTTACCGCCGCATAGAAGCGCGCGTTGAGAAGATGTTTAAGTCCGGTTTAGTTGCTGAGGTAAAGAGGCTGCTTAAATTAAGGTTAAGCAAGACCAGCCGCTGGGCAATAGGGGTAAGGGAGGTCAAGGGCTATCTTGAGGGGCTCTATGATTTAGAAGAGGCCAAGCGCCAGATAAAACGCAGCTCCTGCCTTTACGCCAAGAGGCAGCTGACCTGGTTCAGGCAAGATAAACGCATAAAGTGGATTGAGGTTGCAGATAAAGAAACGCCAGCATCAATTGCCAATAGGATAGGGACGGTTCTGAAGACAAAGCAAAACTGTCCCCTAATAAGGGGACAGTTTTAGTTCAGTTTCAGAACCGTCCCTAAGAATGATGGAAAGAGCTTTACTGGTAACTATAAAACTAAGAGCGGATAAAGATAGCCGCGCTATTGAAGATATCGCCGCAGAGCTAGAAGAGTTAGTTGCAAGCTCCGGGGTAGAGGTGGCAGATAATATCATCTGCTCTTTGGATAAGCCTACGCCTAACCTGCTTGTCGGTAAAGGCAAGGCCCAGGAGATTGCCTTGTTTTCTCAGGAGCAGGGTGTTGATACTGTTATTTTTAGCTACGACCTTTCAGGCACGCAGCAGCGTAACCTTGAAGAGGTAATCGGGATAAAAACTATTGACCGCACGCAGCTGATTTTAGATATCTTTGCCCGGCATGCTAAAAGCCCTGAAGGAAAGATGCAAGTGGAGCTGGCGCAATTGCAATACCTACTCCCAAGGCTTATAGGCAAAGGTATTATACTCTCGCGTCTGGGCGGAGGTATTGGCACGCGCGGGCCGGGCGAGCAAAAGCTTGAGGTTGACCGCAGGCATATCAGAAGAAAGATCGATAAGTTAAAGAGCGATTTAGGGGATGTCTCATCGCACCGCTCTACCATGAGGCAGAGAAGAAAAGAAAATGCCATTCCAACCGTAGCATTAGTCGGGTATACGAATGCCGGCAAGTCCACGCTTTTAAATGCCCTCACTGATGCCGGGCAAATTGTTTCAGACAGCCTCTTTACTACCTTAGACCCGCTTTCAAAAAACCTCATTCTCCCTAACGGAGAAAATATCGTTATTTCAGATACAGTAGGTTTCCTGCAAGACCTGCCGCACCATCTGATAGAGGCATTTAAGGCTACCTTGGAAGAAGTATTAGAGTCGGATTTATTAATCCATGTTTTAGATATAACTCACCCTTGTTTACATCAGCATTATAAGGCAGTGCTTGAGGTCTTAGAAAAGCTCACCGTAAATAAAAAGCCGGTAATTATTGCCCTTAATAAAGCCGATCTCTTGGAGGACAAAGGATTTCTGAAGGGGCTGAAAGAAGATTTTGCTGATTCTATTGTAATTTCAGCTAAGACAAAAGAAAACCTAAGCAGTTTGCTTAAGAAAATACAGGATAATTTTTCAGGCCGTATGGCGCGCGTGGAAATACTTCTGCCGCACTCAAGTGTTGGGATGTTAGATTTATTCTACCGACAGGGAAGAGTAGAGGAGATAAAATACCTGCAAAAAGGTATAAAAATCAAGCTTAGTTTACCTAAAATTATTTATTCTAAGTTATTGCACAATAAAGAGATAAAAATAATCAGTTAGATTATCTAATAAATTTTATTAATTTTGCTTGACAAAATTATTATTATATGCTATATTTATTCCCAGATACGAGAAATAGATAAAGGGTAGCAATATGCCTATATTTGATATTCAGATTAGTCCTGATGAGCCTGTATACGTGATCAGCGTAGTGAGTAAGCTAGTGGACCTGCCGGTGTGGACATTGCGCGAACTCGATAAGGCAGGCGTGGTCCGGCCTAAAAGAATCGGCAAGAAGAGCAGGCTTTATTGCCTTAAGGATGTCAAGAGGCTGGAATACGTGCATTATTTAATGCAGGAGAAGCGGGTGAATATTCACGGGATAAAGATAATCTTGAACATAGGAGAAGAGGAGTGATTTTTTTTAGCCTATTCTTAGCACTTACCTCATTAGAGTGCTAAGGAGAGGGTTGACAAAGCACTGATTTATGTTAAACTTATACTTTGGCATTTATGCCCTGAGAGTGCTAGTTAAACCTGAAAGGTAATAATTATGGTCAGAAACGTAGATTATGAGTCCAGAAAAAGGTCGATCCTAGCGGCAACTATTAACAAGTATATACAGAGTGCCTCTGCAGTAGCCTCGGAAGATATTGCCAAGGAATTTAAGCTGAGTTCAGCTACCATAAGAAATATCTTTGCCGAGATGGAGGAGGCAGGTTATCTGACTCATCCCTATACCTCAGGGGGTAGGATACCTACCAAGAAAGGCTATCGTTATTACGTAGATTTCCTAGTCTCCCAGATGCAGCTTCTAGATGCGGAAAAGGAGTCTATCGTCAAGGGTTATAAAAGAGAGATTAACCGCCTGGAGGATGCCCTGGAGGAGACCTCTGAGGTAATCTCTGCAATCACCCATTATGCCAGTATCGTCTCGCTCTTAGATTGGCAAGACAGATTTTTTTATAGAGGGATAAGCTTTATCCTGGAGCAGCCCGAATTCCAGGATTCTACCCGTATAAAGCTTCTGATCAAGATGATAGAAGAGAAACGCAATCTGCTTAATATTATTAACCGTGAATTCAAGGATAAGACCAAGGTCTATATAGGAGATGAGCTGGAATGCGAGGGCGTGAACAGCTGTGCCTTGGTAGTTGCGCATTACAGCATAAATAATAAACCCTTAGGTAGGATCGCGGTTTTAGGCCCTATGCGTATGGAGTATCAGCATATTATCCCGGCATTAGAATACGTATCCGAGGTTTTAAGCGAAGTTTTAGGCAGGATATAAATATGTTTGAGCATAAAAAAGAAAATAAAAAGGCGCAACAAGCCCTTCCCCAGGAAGAAAAGCTTATTTCTTTAAAAGAGCCAGAGTACTTAAAGCTCAAAGAAGAAGCGGATAAGGCTACGGGATATTGGGAGAGGATTCA
>VGKM01000021.1 GCA_016867005.1 Candidatus Omnitrophota bacterium
GGCCTATGATTTAAAGAAGGGGCAAAATGGCTGACCTGGCGAAAGCAAAAGAACAGTTCAGGTTTTATACCCGGCTGCATTTATCCGAGCTTACCGGATTAAGGGCATCCACTTTGAGCCAGCTGGCCAATCTTATCAAAACAGTGCCTGATTCCTGCATTTATCATCATACCCACAGGTTCTTACAGCAGCACCAGTATCTCTCTCCGGAGCCCCCTAATGATTTTGCCTATTGGGCAACCCAGGTATTAGGCGAAGACCGGCTGGGCGAAGAGCTTGCCAGTATTGATACGGTCCAATATTCCACTTTAAAAGAACTCAGGGAAAAAATAGTTTCTACAATTGAGAAGAATTTAGAGGAGGACAAATTCGCCAAGCTCAGGTTCGCGCATTCGGGTGAAGAGTTCCATTTTGTTAAGTCGATAAGTTTTGTCCTGCCTACGAACCACATTGTCGGCGACCTGAAGGAATTCATAGAGGCGCTGAAGAATGTCACTCTTGATTCGCTTTATTTCCATATATTCGAGGCGCGCTTAAGGCTGGGGCGCGGGACTAATGATTTCTCAAATTGGATTGAAAATTCGCTGGATGATAAAAATTTGGCGCAGCAAATAGCAAAACTCGACCCGTATACTTTTACCCTCGAAGATTTAAGAAAAACTATCATTAAGATCACAGAAAAAAGGATATTTCTTTAATATGCCTAAAATTGAAGAATATATACCTATAGTCGGCCAGTCCGTTATCGACGATCTGCGGCTTTTGTCCGGCCGCCTGAAGGATAAAGTCGTCCAGCATGTTAATTCCACTGCTGTGGGCGGAGGCGTTGCGGAGATCTTAAGCAGGATGGTGCCTTTGTTAAAGGACCTGGGGGTAGATACCAGGTGGGACCTGATAAAAGGAGGCGAGGATTTCTTTGAAGTGACAAAGAAATTCCATAATGTCCTGCACGGAAGGCAGGACGAACTGACACAGCGGGATTTCGATGTCTTTATGGCAACAAGCCAAAAGAACATTGATGAAGTCAATATTTACGGTGATATTGTCTTTATACATGACCCCCAGCCGATTGCGCTCATAAAGAAGAAATCACAAAATAAATGGGCCTGGCGCTGCCATATCGATGTCTCTAATCCTAATCAAAAAGTTTGGGATTTTCTGATGCAATTTATTCCGAATTACGATGCGGCTGTTTTTTCAGCCCCGGGGTTTTCGCAAAGATTATCCATAAGGCAGTTTTTGATCGCCCCTTCCATTGACCCTTTAAGCGACAAGAATAGGGAGCTGCCGGAGGAAGAGATCAATGCGGTATTGGCAAAATACGGCATAAAAAAAGATAAGCCGATCATAACTCAGATTTCCCGTTTTGACCGGCTTAAAGACCCGTTAGGGGTGATTGAGGCATACCTGCGCGTTAAAGAGCATGTTGATTGCCAGCTTATTTTAGCAGGCGGCGGCGCCTCTGACGACCCGGAAGGAGTCCAGGTTTACGAAGAAGTAAAAGAAAAAGCAAAGCTCGATAAAGATATACATATTTTATTATTGCCGCAAAATGATTTGGAAGTAAATGCCTTGCAAACGGCATCTACTGTTATCATTCAGAAATCAATAAGGGAGGGGTTTGGCCTGACTGTTGCCGAAGCCCTCTGGAAGGCAAAGCCGGTAGTTGCTTCAAATGTGGGCGGGATTCCTTTACAGATCACCCATAAATATTCGGGGCTCCTTTGCCATTCGATTGAAGGTGCTGCCTTTGCAATAAAGCAGCTTTTGAACAGCCCTGATTATGCCAAAAAACTCGGGCAGAACGGCCGCGAGCATATCAGGAATAATTTTCTCCTAACCCGCCATTTGAGGGAATACCTCTTGTTATTCCTTTCCATGTACCATCCGGAAGACCTGGTTTACTTATAATACAAATAAAAAACCCCGCCCTTCCTAATACTTCTAAGGAAGGGCGGGATATTGTGTGCGTAGCTCTATAGTTTCACAACTCTTACAGCCTGCTCTCCTTTGGGGCCTTTTTCGACCTCAAATTCAACCTCTTGTCCATCGGTTAAAGATTTGTATCCTTCGCCTTGGATCGCACTGTGATGCACGAACACATCGCTACCTGATTCCGGGGTTATGAAACCATAACCCTTTTGGTTTGAGAACCACTTAACTTTACCTTTTGCCATTGTTTACTACCTCACTTTCTTCGATATTATAGTAAATAATGGCAGATATAAAAAAACCGCAAGGTTAGTTATTCGCGCCTTACGGTCAGACCATCCTAATCCCTTATTTACTACGCTAATAAATATAACATATTATTTTTTTTTGTCAAGTAATTGTTTTGGAAAAAATGCCGTATTCGTATATAATAGGATAATAAGATCTTCTCAGAAAGAAAGAGAAAGGAGATAGAATTATGGAGAATAATCGGGAAACAAGAAAGAAAAATAAGTTGCAACTGTTTTTTTCTCGCTTGGCTGAAAAAATCGACAAGAAAATGGAAGAGAAAGCAAAGGAAAACCCTTGCTGTTGTAATAGGGATAAGTCAAAGGACAATCAATGTTGCAAATAAGCGTTGATTGGTTCTTATATTCTATCCTGGGGCTTCCTCACTTCAAATGGGTTGAGGCTCTAAACTTTTTTATCTATGATTCCCTTAAGATATTACTGCTTTTGTTTGTAATGATTTCGTTGATTGGGTTTTTGCGGAGTTTTTTGTCTTTAGACAAAATCAGAGAATGGATAACGCAAAAGAAAGGGCTGGGTAATTTCTTTGCGGCTTTGTTCGGGGCAGTAACCCCGTTTTGTTCTTGTTCCTCAATACCTATTTTTATCAGCTTTTTAGAAGCAGGGATCCCCCTTGGCGTAACATTTTCATTTCTTATCACGTCTCCCTTAATTAATGAGTATTTGGTTGTGTTAATGCTCGGATTTTTCGGGTTGAAGATCACTCTTTTATATGTTATTAGCGGCATAAGCATCGGAGTCATCGCCGGGATTATCCTTGGCAAAATGAAGCTTGAGCATTATCTTGAAAAAGATATAGTTCCCGTTAATAGAGAAGAGGGGTATTTTGTTAAGTCCGGGGGGATAAAACAAAGGATTGCTTTTGGCGTATGCGAAGCAAAATCAATAATAAAAAAACTCTGGCTTTGGGTATTAATCGGTGTAGGCATAGGGGCCTTGATCCATAATTACGTACCTGAATCAATGGTCCATTCGATAGTCAGTAAAACAGGGTTTTTTTCCGTGCCAATTGCTACTATTATAGGTATTCCGATGTATGGCAGTTGTGCAGCAATAGTGCCTATCGCAGTTGTCCTGTTTCAAAAAGGGTTCCCCCTGGGGACTGCTTTGGCGTTTATGATGGCAACTGCGGCCCTGTCTTTACCTGAGGCAATTATGTTAAGGCGGGCTATGAAACTGAAATTAATTGCAATTTTCTTTTTTGTTACCGCGCTGGCAATTATATTTACGGGGTATTTGTTTAATTTGCTGCAGAAAATAATGGTTTGATATTAGATTTATGCGGGAGGAGGGACTTGAACCCTCATGACTTGCGTCACTGGCTTCTGAGACCAGCGCGTCTGCCATTCCGCCACCCCCGCGAAGTTCTTTAAGTATATCCCAGCCCAATTATTCTGTCAAATTGTTTTCAATAAAAACGAAAAATCGCTTGACAATCTTTACCATAGGTATATATTAATACCACTTATTAAAAAGTTTTATAAAGTATTTGTAATCTCACCAGAAAAGATGAAACAAGCCACGGCATCAATCAAAATCACCCTTTTTAGTTTAATATTTCTTTATTTCTTCATCCCATTTTCTTCTGCTTTGGCTGTTTTTGACCTTTCTTACAATCTTACCGAAGGCGGGACCAACCGATTAGAGCTGGACCAAAAGAA
Source organism: Candidatus Omnitrophota bacterium (assembly GCA_016867005.1). Taxonomy (GTDB): domain Bacteria; phylum Omnitrophota; class Gorgyraeia; order Gygaellales; family Profunditerraquicolaceae; genus VGKM01. The sequence goes on from VGKM01000021.1 coordinate 3,903, forward strand.
TCAATATAAAGGCGTGCGGCTGAATATCAGTTCAGATATTTCTGTGCGTTATGAAGTGTCTCAGCGTATTGTCCAGCAGCTGGAAAGCAGGGACAAGCCGGGTTTGAGCATCCGTGACAATTTTGTTTTTCGCGGCTTAAGAGGGTCCAACCGTTTCGGCGACCTAAGGGCTTCGTCGGCAGATACGCCGTTAAGGCAGGAAGAATTGCTTTATGTTTCATCTGTCTCGGGAAATTCCGATAGTTTCACGCTGGTTTACGGTATTATCCGGCCGGAAGAATTAGAGCCGGGAGATTATTACGGCAGGATCGCATTCACTTTGAACCCCATGGGCGGGACAGTGCAGCAGGCAACTCAAATATTGGAAGTGCATGTCAGCATATCCCGCGAGCAGGCGGCAAAACAGCAAATAGAAATTACTACTCCCACCGGTTCAAAAAGGGTTGTCCTTAATCCAAAAAAAGATTTAACAAGGGCTGCTTCCGTTATTATTAAGGTTAACGGGAAATTCAAACAGCCGTTTACGATAAAACAGGCATTGATCCAGCCGCCCGAATCTTTAGACGGCGAAAGGTTAAGCAGCAATGCCCTGAGTTTTGCGGTAAAAGATGCGGTAAAGGGCGCCCCATTCAGCGGCCTGGTATCTTTAACGGCCTTTCCGCAGAATATTTATAAATCAGCTCCCGACGCGGAAACGGACAACAATATAACCGTTGTCTATAGCTTAGGGGATCTGTCGCAGCAAAAAGCAGGCAAGTACCGTACACGCATACAGTATTTATTGGAACAGGCAGGGGTTGAATCAAGGATCGAATCACTGGAACTGGATATAGAGAACGACCCTGTTTTTGATTTAGTGGTTGTGCCTCAGGACAATAAATATATCGTAGAATTCCGCGGGCTAAAACCTAAGAGCCCGCCGCAGATAAACGAAGTGGTCATTGAGATTAAGACAAACCTCGGGAAAAGATACCAGGTGGTCCAGGATATATCTTCGGAATTACGGAACAAGGAAGGCAGGGCTATCCCTGGGCAATTCTTTAATTTTGAAACGCGGAGTTTGGATACAAAGGGAAAATTGAATTTTCCCGTAAAACAGCAGGTAAAAAGCGGCGGCAGCACCTTGTTTATTTCGGATGAAAAAGGGTCTCCCGATAAATTCAAGGTTATCTATGAGCTGGGTTGTTCGGAAGAAGTGCAGCCCGGTGATTATTCTGCTAATGTGGCTTATTCACTGCTTGAAATATAAAAGGAGGAAGGAAAATGGGTAAAAGATTATTGGTTTTAACAGCAGTTTTCTTGCTGGGTATCGTAACACTCTGCTCTGCCGCTACAAATATCAGGATCGCGGCAAGCGTAGGGGAAATTCATCAGATGAACGTTGTATTAAATAAGGTGGTGGGAAGCACCTGGACGCCGATCGCTAATCTTGCCGGAGAAGGTATGGATTTCGGTTCGCTTACAAAGGGAACGGATAATGTTTTCCGCTCAACCGCGTACTTTGTGGTGGACGCGCCGGTTACTTCTAACCGCTCGACCTGGACAATAACCCATTCCGCCAGTGATTTTACCAACGGTACTTCTAATCTAAACACTAACACCAATGTAAAATTTGTTAAAGTTGACAATTCAACCAATGCGGAATCACAATTGGCAAGTAATGGTTTTATAAGCTATCAGTTAGCGAAGACCAGGGCACCGGTCCAATCAACAGAGCTTACCGGCGGGCGCCTGCGTCTTTATTATTCTTTGGCAGGCGGCTCAGGAGATGCATCAGGGGTAAGCGTTATTACTACATCAACTCCTACCGGCACCTATACCGGAACAGTCACCTTGACCCTTTCACCGTAATAATCCGAAATCAAAGCCCGGCCTTTAAACAGCCGGGCTTTGATCAAGACAATGAAAAAATACATAATCGCATTATTCTTTTTTTGTTTGTTTGTTTTTAATTCGGTTTCGGCAGTGGAGTTGCCGGCTATCAATAAATCCAAGATCCGGCTTTCTATCGCACCTGGCCAGTCCGATTACGGCGAAATAGTGATCGAGAATACAAGCGAAGAGGCCAGGTCAATGCGCGTCTATCTTTCGGACTGGTATTATTTGCCTGATGCCAACGGCAGCAAGGAATTTGTCCCTGCTAATACTACGCCTCAATCATGCGCATCCTGGATCACGTTTTCACCGGCTGAATTTACCCTCGGGGCCTTTGGCAAGCAAAAAGTAAATTATTCGGTGCGCGTCCCGGAAGGCGCAAGCGGCGGGCATTACGCCGGGATGTTTTTTGAGAGCGTATTCGGCAAACTTGAAAGCCAGCAGAAAGAATTTAAAGCCGGCATGAATATAGTAATAAGGATTGCTACGCTTTTCTACATTGAGCCCAAAGGGACCATCAAGAGGGAAGCATCAATCGATAACCTTGTTATAAAAAAAGAAAAAGACAGTTTTTTTGCCATGCAATTAGATTTTAAGAATACCGGCAATGTCGATATTACATGCGGCGGGACTTTTCATATTATGAATGACGAAGGTTTAGTATTGGCGCGCGGAGAATTTAATGATGTCTTTACCTTTCCCGATGGCACCGCAAAGCTGTCTGCTGTTTGCAAAGAGCGCCTTTTAAAAGGTAAATATGACCTAATACTTACCTTTAATTTGGGTAAAGCCCTTGAAGAAGATAATTTTGGAAGAGGGCCGGTTGTTACAAAAGAAACCGGGATAGAAGTTGAGGCAGGCGGCTCTGTTTCGGTATCGGGCCTGTTGAAATGAAGAAGCTTTTTATCTGTTTTTGTTTAATATCTTTTCTCTCCATCCAAATTTTCCCCGCCTACGGATATCAGATGATCCCCGACCTTCTTTTTAAGACAGGTGTTTCTTTGTATAAAGAAGGAAGGACTGATGAAGCGCTGAGCCAATTCAAAAAAATATTATTGATCGACCCGGATTTTACTCCTGCTTTGGAATATATCAGGAAAATTGAAAGTGGGGGCGCGGCTGTGGTTAAGTCGGCGCCTGTATTAAAAAGGCCTCTACCGGTAAAATTATCTCCGCCTAGTTATCCGGCAAGGCCTGCAGCTAAAACTCCTGAGGCGCCGGCTTTAGTTGAACTCGGCATCCAGCAGGACCTCACGCAGGAAATAGTAGAGATAGAACAAGATAAGAACATAATCGTCAAGGGCCGCAATATCAAAAGATTCCTGGTAACCTCCCCTAATATTCTTCAGGCTGAGAAAAAGAACGCAGATGAATTAGTGGTAACGGGAAAAGAAGTGGGTTATTCTTATCTGCAGGTCTGGGATGAAACCGGCAGAAAGACCCTGGAATTTTTTACAGCTTACCCAAAGCCCGATATCGAGACCCTGGATTTAGAGATGCGTTCGGCAGAAGAAAAGGCGCAGAACTTTAAATTGGGCTATACTTTTGACTGGTCGCTATATGAAGAGGGCAGGAGCTTAACTACACTGGCCAGGTCCAGCTATTCATATATCCACGACTTAACGCTTGCAGGAGAAACTCCTTATGGAGACCTGGATTCGGCGCTGTCAATAAACCGTTTTGATACAAAGACAGAATTAGGCCATTATACAATAGGCCTCACTAACGGCAAGTTCGGCCCATTCAGCGATTTTACTTTACGGGGCTTTGATTTTTTTGATCTACCGCCTGATTTTTCCAATCTTGCCTTTCCCGGCATAAGCTTAAGGGGGGCGATGCTTGCTTCGCCGGCGTTTGATAAAAAAATCAACTACACGGCTTTTTACGGCCAGGAAAACTGGTCTGGTTTCGGCAACCTTTCTCCGGAGATAAACAAAAGAAGAGAGTCCTACCTCGACGGCCTGAACCTTAAATACATCCCTGACCCGGGCAAGCAGGAATACCAGTTTACCGCAGTGCATGGCTTCGGCAAGGACAGAAGTAAAGACCTCGGCAGTATGAATTATGACCTGTTGGGAAAGTTTAATTTTCAGGATTGGAAACTGAAGTATGAGGCGGCAAATAATTCCGAGGCATTTGCCAATATGTTGAATGTAAATTATGTCATCCCTAAGCTTAACTTCGGGGCGGAATTCAGGAATATCAATAAAAAATTCACCAGCTCCACCGGGAGCAGCTCAAACCAGGGTGAGCTGGGCTGGCTCTTTAATTTGTATTATGAGCCGAAGGATAATCTTTCGATGCAGGCAAATTTTGACCTATACCGCGACAGGTTATACCCTGCGCAGGACAGCGACAGCCGTTTTAATCAGGACCTTGACTGGGGCCTGAATTACAGGATCGACCCGAGCTCATCGCTCAGGATGAATTATTCTTTTCAGAACGACCTGGGCAAACTTTCTCAATACCGTTACCAGAACGGCAATATCGGCCTGACAAAAAATATTAAACTGGTCAAGGATATCAACTTTTATGCCGATTATTACCATCAGGAAAATACAAACTATGCCGCGCACAGCTCCGATTATGTGAATGACCGCGTTTATGCCGGTATAAGGGTCAATCTCTTCCGGCCGCTGTATTATTATATCAATAGAGAAATGAACTGGCTCAGGGAGAGTTTTACCGGCAATCGTTCTAAACCGAGCGCATTTGAAACCGGCCTTGATTGGTCCAGCCAATTGGGGAAAAGCCCCTGGTATGGGTCTATGCGTTTTACTTATCGCGATGAAGAAGACACCTTGTCTAATTTAAGCTTCTTAAGCGGCGAGGACTATATTGAAGGTTATTCGGAGCTTTCTTACAGGCCTACTACTGATTTTGAGATGTACGGGTCATGCCGGATGCGCAATGTCTGGGCGGATAACCCGCGTACGGAAAAACATTTTGAGGCTAGTATCAACGGAGGGATGCGTTACCTTTGGGATACCGGCATCAGCTGGCAGCCGGTGGGCATCATCGACGGCTACGTATTTAAGGATTATAATTCAGACGGCATTATGGAAAAAAATGAACCCCCGGTAGGCAAAGTGAAGGTATGGCTCGGCAAAAACAGGTCGGCTGAAACCGATATTTTAGGTTATTATATTTTTGATAATGTGCGCGGCCGCCGGGCGTTTGTCAATCTTGATACGGCGACTATCCCCGAAGGGTTTGTCCTTACTGTTCCGGCGACACAAGGCGCTTTTATAGGCCAGGGGCAGGCCGCCCGCCTTAATTTCGGGGTCGCTTCGAGAACGGAAATTTACGGGTTTGTATTTTTGGATATTAATGATAACGGTATTTTTGATAAAGATGACCCCAGGATAAGGAATGTGGTTCTGCGTTTGGAAGATGATACCATAAGAGTTACTGATGCCAGCGGAAGATATTCATTCTCCAGTGTCAAGCCGGGAGAGCACACAATACAGTTGGACCTGGAGAGCTTGCCGGTTTATTATCTGCCCAAGGTGCCCCTGTCAAAAAAAATCACCCTTTCTGAAGGGGTGAGTTATCCTTACAACATACCGGTCAAGAAAAATCAATAAAGATAATTTAGCGGCTGTAGATAGTTGTAACGGCTACGGCCTGCGCTTCTCCTTTCACCAGCCGGATCTCTTCTTTTTTATTTTCAAAAACTACCGGATTACCGGAAGTTTCTTCCGCGGGTTTAGCTGAGGCGTTTTCTTTAACCAAAGGCACATTAACACCGGCAATCTCAGGGATGGTGCAGGATATTCTGACAGAATAACTATCCTGAGCATAAGATAGCGGCATATATATCACAGCCAAAATTGCCAGTAATATTAAGGAAATAACCGAGGTTTTCAGCATCAAACCCTCCTAAACAAAATATAGCATGCAGCCATGGCCGTTTCAAGGAAACCAGGGATAAAAAGAATTGCCCGTCGCATTTTTTCCTGTTATAATAACCTCTTCCACGCCGGGTGTGGAAGAGGTTAAAGAGGAGTAAGTTATGTTTTTAGAGTCATTTAAGGTCACCGGCCTTGCGGTTACGCAAATATTTATCCTTGCTGCAATCGGCTATATCCTGGTGAAAAGAAATATCTTAGGAGAGGCATGCCTTGATACTTTAAGCCGCCTGACAATCGAGATCACCCTGCCGATACTTATTTTTTGCCAGTTGATCAAAGATTTTAGCTTTACCCTTTTTCCCAACTGGTGGATTTTTCCGTTGATAAGCGTATTGATCACGGCATTGGGGCTTGTTATCGGAAAAGTTTTTTCCGTATTTATAAGAGGAGAGGAGCATAAAGTCCAATTCATGGGCCTGGCTGCTTTTCAAAATTCAGGATATCTTCCGCTTGCGCTAGTCGCGGCACTGCTGCCCCAGGATAAAGCCGGGACAACATTTATATATTTATTCCTGTTTCTTCTCGGGTTTAACCTGGTCATGTTTTCTTTCGGGGCCCGAATGCTTGAGTCCAATAAGAGCAGGAAATTTGATCTATTAAGTTTGTTCAGCCCGCCCGTAGTAGCTACGCTTGGGACGCTTTTTCTGGTGTTTATCGGAGCGCCAAAATTGGTCCCGGAGTTTATCTACCGGCCGCTTAAGCTCGTCGGTGAATGCACCCTGCCGCTTGCAATGATCGTAGTCGGTGGCAACCTCGCGCAGATACATCTGGGCAGGATCAATTTTAAAGCCATTGCTTTGCTTGTTTTGGCGAAGCTGATACTTTTACCGGCATTCGGGCTTTTGTTTTTCAGGCAATTCCCTGTGCCGGAGCTTATCGGGTTATTGATAATTATTGAATTGGCAGCGCCATCTGCGACCCTTTTGTCGGTTATTAACCGCCTGCAGAAAAAAGAAGACCTGTTGATCGGGCAGGGGATATTTTTCGGCCATCTCATAAGCCTGGTGACGTTACCTGTGTTTTTAAGTTTATATTTCAGCGCTTATATGGTAAAATGAAAAACAGTACCGCTACAAATAAAAAAGCATACAGGGATTACGAGATAATTGAATCTGTTGAATGCGGCATCGAACTTAAGGGCTCGGAAGTAAAATCCTTAAGGGCAGGTAAGATCAATCTTGATGATAGTTTCGCCAGGATTGAAAAAGAGGGCGTTACATTGTATAATACACATATAAGCCCTTATGAGCAAGCCAGTTACATGAATACCGACCCCGTAAGGCCGCGCCGCCTGCTTTTACACAAGGGGCAGATTATTAAGCTGAGCGCTAAAGTCAATCAAAAAGGGTTTACCCTGGTGCCGTTAAAAGTTTATTTTAACGAGCGGGGATTTGCAAAATTAGAATTAGCTCTTTGTAAAGGAAAAAAGCTTTATGACCGCCGGGAGGACATCAAGCGGCGGGAAACGGACCTTGCCCTGAGAAGGGTGATTAAAAGCAGAAGGAAATAAAATAGGGGGTGAAAGGGTTCGACTTAAAGCAACTGGGTAAGGGCAGCATGCCGCGGATGCAAGGTAGGCCGCGTTAACAATCCTTGCACAATACAAACGCAAACACACCAGTGTTCAGTCGTGCACCAATGGCAACATTGATGCCGGCTGGCGTTCCAGCCTTAGGGTTTAATTAAACCCTAAGCCACTTTTCGTCTTTCCTACGTGGCGAAAAAGTGCACTAGTAGGATAGCTTAGGAAAATTTGCCTTTGGGGCCTGAGCGAAATTCAAAAAGGCTGCGTCTTGCGCAATCTTGTTCACTGGAGTGCGCAAGATTAAGTTTAAAAAATGAACTAAGCATGTAGCGGCTTTTATCTGGTTATTTAAGGACGGCGGTCCAATTCCGCCCACCTCCACCAAAAATTTCCGACGCAGAGTGCATACCAGATATTTTATGACAAAATTATTTAAATTATTATTACTAGTTACCAGTTGTTGTTTACTGGTTACTTTATTTTCCGGCTGCGGCACATGCCCTGTTAGGGAAGATCTCGTTACTTATGATATCAAGGGCACAACGTATGTCCCCTTGATACCTTTATGCGAAAAAAGAGGAGTTGCCTGGGAATACGACACTTATTCCAAAACTATAAGCTTGTCAGGAGGGACGCATAAAATAAGCTTAAGAGTCGGCGATGCCTTAGCGCTGGTCGACGGCCGGCCAGAACACCTGCGCCATCCTGTAGAGATCTACCAAGGGGTAATTGTCGTACCTTTAAGGTTCAAAGAACTTGTATTTGACGATTTGTTTAAATATTCCCCGTGTACTGTTGTAAGGCCAAAAGGCGAATTCCCCCTGACTTCAATAAAGAAAGTCGTAATAGATGCCGGGCACGGCGGCAATGACCCGGGAGCTATCGGAAGGACCGGCCTGCGCGAAAAAGACGTCAATCTTGATATTGCA
>VGKM01000022.1 GCA_016867005.1 Candidatus Omnitrophota bacterium
GATAGCGCCGGTTGCGCTAAAACACTCTCCCGTCATTGATTTAATCGCAGTAACAGCGGCCCCGGGGCCAAAAACCTCATTTATCGCATCGCACTCTATCCTATCGGCTTCTTTTGTAGAATTAGCGGCAGAAGAAACATAATCGATATCTTCCGGGCTTAATCCGGAATCGGCTAATGCCCCCCGCATTGCTTTTTTTAATCCGGCACCCGTTGGATTATATTTATTTACCCTATAGCTGTCAAAGCCCCTGCCAAAACCGGTGATCTCTGCGTATATTTTCGCTTTACGCAAAAGTGCATCCTCCAATGCCTCCAGCACTAATACTGCCGAACCCTCCCCCAAAACAATGCCATTCCTGTTTTTATCAAACGGCGAACAGATCTCTCTTTGCCCGTCTTTAGACCCTGATAAAAAACCTGTCTTTAAGAAACCCAAAAACGTCTGAATACAAAGTTCCTCAACGCCTGCAGCTAAAACCATTTTTGCGCGGCCCAGTCGCAGAAAATCAACGGCATAGCTTATAGCATCCAGGCTTGCCGAAAAACCGGTGGAAATAGTGGTATTAAAACCCTTGATGTTGAATTTTATGGAAACCTGAGATGCCGGAGAGTTAATGACGGTATTCGGGAAAAAAGCAGGATTTACATACTGAGGGCCTTCAACAAGCGCTTCCTTGTCAAATTCACTGATGCTGTTTACGCTCCCAAGCGTATTACCGCAGACAAAACCGACTTGACAGGCATTATCTTCAGTAACTACAACTCCTGCATCAAGAAAAGCAAGCTTACTGGCTGAAGACACTAATTTCGTGCTCCTGTCCAAGGTTCTCAGGCCTTTGCTACCCAGAAAATCCGAAGGGTTAAAATCCTTTATTTCCCCTGCGGTCTTAACCCTGTAGGAAGCAGTATCAAACAGGGAAATGGGCTTAATGCCAGAGGTGCCTTTTTCAACTGCCTCAAAAAAGGCATCTCTGCCTGTCCCGTTAGAACAAATGACCCCGATACCGGTTATAACTATGCGTTTTTTGTCCATATTATAAATTAATCTCTTATTATATACTTATTATGGGATTAGCTCAAGAATAATTCCAGTATCTTTATATTGGTATTTTCGTTTATGGAATTAATTAAAGGTGTGGCTGCGCCTTTTGCGGAATAATCTTTTGGATGGTCCAAAGCCGAAAGAATTGATTTTATTCTGCCTTTAATATCGATCTCTGAAAAATCTCCGGTGATATCCGCCCCCAAGATATCGCAGTTATCTTTTATTATTTTCAGCATCGACAAAAGCATATCCAGGTCAAGTTTCCCTTCTTCCCAATTAGTCATAGAATACTCCGAACTCAAGCAATCCTTATCGATGCTAATATAAACTTTCCTGGTACGCAGCCCGGAAAGCACTTCCAAAAGGAACACATCGGGCTCTTTATTCAACAGGCCTTCCCAAAAGATTGTGCTTCCGAATATTGAATTTACTGTTTTTAACGAAGAATTGCGCGGGATACGCCTTAACCAAACCCTGGTAGGCGCATGCGAATAAGGATAAATCCGCAGCCTGTCATTTTTTAAAGACAGAAGATTGGCGGTTTGGATGTTAAAAGTGTTTATATCGTCGGATGAAATACCGAATAACAACACTTGCTCGATATTCGGCAACCTGAGGATCTTTGTCACCCATGAACCGCAGCCTGATTTCGGAGGCAAGATATCCCAATCCGGATGGGCATCAAAAACAATTACCGTGATTGGTTCGCTAAATTGCTCGATCAGGATGCTGGAGATATGATGAAAATCTCCGCTGCCTAAAAATGATACCGCTCCTTTTAAATCAGCGGATAAAACTGCTTTTATCGCTTTCTCGGTTGCATTATCCGACCACAGCCGGGCTAAAGGGCCGATTTTGGCCAGATCAATGATCGACGGCCTGAATTTTTTAAGCAGGTTAACCTGCTGCTTAACGCTATCATCAAAATTAAGTATCCGGACCTGCTTATTTAACATGCCGCCGTAAAAAGGCCTATCTCTTTTTGCTTCATCTATAATAACCCCTTAATATGCCTGAAAACTTCTTTTAAATCCTTGAACGGGATGCATTTTCTATTACTTTTCCTAAAATGTTTCAGAAGACGGCCTTTGGCAAAGACTATGTCCGCATGTTCTGCCGGGCAGACATCGGACATGCCGTCACCGATATAAATTATTTTATCGCTAGAATTCGGCTTCAACAAGTTGTTTTTCTTGCAATGCCCGCAGGTCAGGCACTCATTATTTGCATGCGGGAACGAAGGTAATAGCCTTTTCCCGGAAAATCTTATTTCATTAGCGTGCAATTTTATGCCCTTAAGCTCCCTGGCACGCAATATCTCTTTTATGATAGGAGAAAAGTTATCGCTTAAAACAACGGGGCGGATATTTTTCTTTTTTAGAAAAAAGTATAATCTTTTAAAATAATGGTCAAGCTTAACCGAAGACAAATACCGGCATAGATCCGTCTTAGTGATCCTTACCGATTTAAGCTGCCCGATAAGGCATTCTTTTGAGCCGATTTTTCCCCGCAGCCACTTGTCTTCAAAAACCATCCATCTTTTATCGACGGAAAACCGCTCAATGATATCATCAAGGACATCGATTGTCGTTATGGTATTATCGAAATCAAAATAAACCAAAAAATTATTTTTTTTCCTGCCCGGCTTGATTTTCATAGAAGAATATGCCATACTTAATTTGTAAGTGGGTGTAAGCGAATTTAACCTTTAGAAAGAGAGGTTTACTCGATAGCGAAAGCTATGAGGCCTATCACCTACAAGAAACCCCCAGCAACTTCGGGGGCTTTTTTGTTGAAATAAACGCAACCTCTGGTGCATTGCGTTTATTTCACGCCGAGTTATACGAGGCGTTATGCTATCGAAACTAAATCTTTATTATCTTGAGCGTCGTATGCTTCTCATCCTGCCAGGGCCAAAGCATGGCGAATATCGCGTTATCCCCTTCGCTCCAGAAATACAGGGTCTGGCCGGGGTCAATGCCGCCGAATTTAGCGATTGTCTCCTGGCTTTTTGAAGAAAGTTTTTTGCTTGATTCTATGGGTGAACCAAAATAACCGTTTAGTTTTGCAGCAAACTCGGGGATATCTTTATTGCAGATAACTGCTTCAAAATAATTATCGCTTTCAATACGCAAGGTGGCAAAAGGAGCCGTCTTTATATCACTGATCAGATCCGAAAATATCATAACACTTTCCTTCCTTTTTGAAATCGCTTTCAAAAATCGGCGATTTCACCTTGAATAAAGATATTTAATATTCCATACTTTGTTTACATGCGTTTACTCTTATTAAAGAGCTGTTTCAAGGCAAAGCCCCGAGCAATCGGGGCTTTGCTGTTAGTCCGGGCAGAGATGCTATTTCTTCTTTTTCTTCTTTTTTTTCTTATGAGCCGCACAGGAAGTACACATATGCATCCTCCTTTTTTCTAAAATCAGGCCTTAATGATTTTCACAGTCGTGCGCTGCCCGTCCTGCCAGGGCCAAAGCATGGCAAAAACCGATTCGCTACCCTTACCCCAGAAGTAGAGTATCTGGCCGGGCATGATCCCTCCGTATCCGTCAACAATCTTTTGCACTTCAAAAGAAAGGGTATTTTTAGACGGCCATGCCGGGCTGCCAAAGAACTTTTCAAGGCGGACGGTAAGCTTATCAAGCTCATTCTTTAAGATCACCGCTTCAAAATGGTTATCGCAATCCAGGCGCAGCGTGTCAAAATCGACCCTTTTAATCTCTTTTTTTAAGTCAGTAAATTGCATGTTATTATTTTACAACCAATTGGCTTTTTAAGCAATTTTTATTTAATTTCAGACGCATCATGAAGATCGCTCCAGGAAGATGCCTGGTCCTTATCATAATCTAACGGCTCATTCATATAACGGTCGCTCGGATCATAAGTGTCTGTATCTAATTTATCTTCGGGCGTGGCTTTTTCAATGTTATCAGGCACTGCTTCCTGGGTGCCGTTATCTTCATATATATTTTCGGAAATAAATGGGTCTGCAGGAGTAGTTATATCTGTGTCAAACTGCTCATCAGCGCTGGGAAGCTGGTCATTTTCGAAGACCTGCGCAGAGGCAAACATAAAAGGGATTAAGAAAAATACTGCCAAAACGATAGCTTTCTTCATTTGTATTATTTTACCATTGTCCTGCGCTATGCTCAATACAAATAAAAAATCCCGGTGCAAATCAATGCACCGGGATTTTTCAAACAACGCTACTTAGCTGGCATCCATAACCATCAGGAATGCTTTCAATTCAGAATCAGTCTCAATCAGATTATCTTCCTGGTACCTGAATAACTCTGTCAGGCAAAATGCTGCTTCATTAACTTGGGTATTGCCGCCTTTTATATAGCAGGCGCTGATATAATCAATGACCCTTTGTGCGGAAGGCGCAATACCTGCATCCATCATGCGCCTGAGTTGTCCGGCTTCAACGCGGATATCCACATCTTTAAGCGCGCTAAGTGAAGGCATCTTGAAATCAGGTTTCAGGCCCATAAACTGCGCCTGAGTTGAAAGGTTAAGATAGCGGAAGTCGATACCGCCCGGGCCCGCCTGAGTTGAATTGCCTGCCTGAGATTCTTTTATGATTGTGGCAATAAGTTCCTGTATCGCGTTGAAATCTTTCACAAAAGAATCCAAACCTGCTTTCAATAATTCCTGGCCTGCAGCTTCGATATCTACCCCTTTTGCCCTCATTGCAGAAAGTACCTCTTCTGCCAAGGCAGCATTAAGCGTAATCGTCGAGCGCGGCTGGGAAATTTTTAACCCCATGATATATTCAAGCGCCTCCCAAGGCAGGGTATTAACCACATTTTTCCCCATTACTTCGCTAAAATAAATATCAGCCGGGTATTTTGCTACAAGGCTTTCGTCTAACTTTACCTTTTCGCGCAGGTCTTTTGCCTTAGTGCCGGTAGAAGCAAGCAAGAAATCCTGCACCTTTGCACCATGCCTTTGCAGCTCTTTAAATTCAGCTGATTCAAACAGCTCTTTAAAAATATTATTATAAGCGGAAATTGCAATCGCATTGGCGAACATACCATGATACTCTGCAGGTATTTCTTTAGCAAATTTGATATCCCAACGGGAAATAAAGAAACTTGCTACAGAGTAAATCTTGCTTATATCTTTTCCGGCAGCCAAAGCGTCTTTTAATCCGGCGATATAAGCTAATGCGACTTTACGATATTGTTCAGGGCTGAAAATCAGGGTAGCATTAACATTTCTGCCTTCTCCGATTACCCTTTGAATAGTCTGATAAGCTGCGTCGCTATTGGGGTCAAGCCCTACCTTAACCATCATCATATCAGGGGCAATATCCGTCCAGCGCATCGCTTCTTTAACAGAGGCCTCGACATCATTTGCCTTGGTCGGATTAAGCTCAACGCTGAATTTGCCTGTTTTTCCTGCTTTATCAAATACTGCCTTAACACGCAAGGCCAGGTCTTTGACGATCTCAAAATAAACCTCATCCTGTGACTTTCCTTGAGCGCTTAGCTCTTTCATCTTCTGCTGCACTCTTGGGTCTGCCACATATTTCTTTATCAGGGTGGGATTGGTAGTAACGCCGGTAACTATACCGTAACTTACCAGTGCTTCAAAAAGGCCGTTTTCCAGCATTTCAAAAGTCAGGCCGTCAAGCCAAGTTTGCTCGCCAATAACCCTTAATGTAACAGGTAACGTCGACTCGCTGATTGCCTTTAAAATAGCTGCTAGTTTTGGATCAACAGTATTAGCAACAACTGGTTTTTCCGCCGGTTGAGTTGATTGCTTAGTCTCTACTACCGGAGTAGGCGCGGTTTCCGGCTCATCATCACGGGCAGGGACTCCTTCTCCGTTCAGATAATCCTTTACCTGCACAAAGAAATTCAAAACATCGCTTTCTGCAGCTTTAGTAGTTGAATCTGCAGTCAAAAGCATGACCTTGCGCTTTGCCATATCCTTAAGAGACATCGCAGTACCTATGGTCTGCGCCCTTAAAAGGTTGTCGTCATAAATTAAAGCTTCCGGCTGGGCGATCTCAAGCGGCATGAAATACAAAGATAGCCACATATCTTTGCCGCCTTCGATGTTCTGGTGGAAAGAATGGTTTTTGTCCGGGCCTTCTCCCAGCTTAGTCGGCATGCCCAAGGATTTAGTAAATATTTGGCTTCTGGCATCCTCAAAGATCATACGCATTCCATCGGTCATCTGGCCGTAAGACATAAGCTCTACTGCTTCAAAGTTCTTGCCTTTTGAACGCAAAAGATTAATTACAGCTGCCATTACTGCCGGAGCGTTATTCATATCGGCATTTAAACTTTTAACTTCAGCAGCAAGCTCTGTTTCGGTAATAGCCCCGATATCTAACAGCGGGCTATAGTAAAGTTTTAGAGCCTTAAACTGGGCGCTCTTCCATTCGAAAGGAACATTAACTCTCTCTCCCGGTTTAAGGCCGGCCATAACCGCTCTCGTTGCCTTTTTGTAATTTTCAACTGCCGGCTGGTTAACAAAACAGATATCCCAAAGATATCCTATAGTAGCCACTGTCCTTTCAAAACCAAGCATTAAACCGCCGATATCATTAATATCGTTAACGTTAATATCAAAAACAGGATAATCGTTTTGACGCAGATAATTGCCAAACTCTACCTGCGTTGCCCTGCCGCCGATATTTAATCTCACAAAAACCCTGTCGCTGTCAGCAGCCGGTTTTAAAACCTCGGGGCTTAATTTCTCGCCATAAAACAATGTTACACCTTTACCGTCTTTTCCTAATGACTCTTCGAAAAGCTGCTCCATCCATATCGGCAGGCTCTTAAACTCTTCCGGAAATATTAACGTCACCTTATCTCTACCGTATTTAGCTGACATCTGATACAGGTATGCTCCTAATTTCAGAAAAGTATCCTCCTGAACATCAGAAATATCGTTCATCTGTTTAGCGCGGTTTAGTATCGTCTTAATCCTTTCCGGGGCCACAATCGCCATCGGGAGCAAGAAAATATTAGTAGTCGGCGAAGTAAACCTTCCTCCGATATCGCCCTTGGCGTTAAGTTGGATCTCACGCTGCTCATAGCTGCCGGTATCCATAGGAGAACCTTTATCAGTAACAACCCAAATATGATCCTCCCGCCCAATAGAAAGTGTATCCAAAAGATCTTCGAAATATTTAAGGTGAGAAACAGTTTCCTGGGTTGTGCCGCTTTTTGAAATTACTACCGCAAGGGTTTTTTCTAAAGCATTTCTCAACGAACCGCCCTTTGTGGCGGCGATCTTATCAAGAACGCTCTTTATTACTGCAGGATCGGTAGTCCTGATGCTCCAGATCCTGGTGGTTTTTTCTCCAAAAGTAGTTTTTACAACCTCTACTCCCAGGCCTGAACCGCCCATGCCAAAAATAATCACGTCGTCATAATTTTCAGTTATGGCAGTGCCGTCCAATATAACCTGGTCGATTTTCTCGGGATTATTTAATACCCATTCCAGATTGGCCATTGTCCAACCCAGACGGTTCGGGTCTTTTTTGTCTCCTGTATCAAAACCGATTTTTGCCCATTTGCCGGAAACCTGAGCCTGCGGCTTTCCATAACCATCCCTTAAGCCGGACTCAAATTGCTCATCCTGCAGTTTTACCAAAAGCTGCTGTGTCTCCTGGGATATCTGTTCAGAGCCAGGATTATTAGGTAAAATATTCATAGCATATTTTTTCCTGCATCTTAAAAATTCATCGGAAAATTTCGTGGTAACCAATTGATTAAATGCCGGATCAGACCTTTTTACGTTATTTATGGAAACTTCCAAGTCGCGCAACATTTTGACAAAATTACCGGCAAATTTTGCGTCAGTCGCCTCTGCCTTGAACGTAATAACGGCTGAAGTATTTGATTTGCGGAATAAAAACCATGCTCCGTTATTCAACCGAAGACGGATGCCGTCTACCAATAACAATGCATCTTTGGCATTTTGGCGCGCCGGAGGATTATTCCTGGCTGCCTCAACTTTACGGACGAACTCATCAAAAGACATCGGAAGCAGGTCCTGATGCGTGCGGGCAAATTCGATTACGATTTTTTCCGCTAATTCCTGTTTCTTCTGGACATCAGCAGGGGCTTTTTCAAGACGGACCTCATTTGTTACCGGAAGGCTGGGGAATATATTATCTGCCGTTGTAACTGTTTTCTCAGAATCATTAATCCCGGGTAACTCAAATTGATCCATTGTTTCTACCAGGTTCAGATAAATAAAAGCACTGGTTATGCCGTCATCAACAACAATTTTCTTTTGCAGAAAATCGACTTGCGGCAATACATTAAAGAAGAAATGCCCTGAGGCCTCGGCAGAAGTATATTCGGCTATTAATTTAAGTATAGCCTGCCTGTCTTCTATCCCTATTGTTTCGCCGTTTTCTTCAAGCAGCCCTGAAATAACATTGATTTCATCAAGAACAAATTTCCTGTGATTCGGGAACCCTGCAGGGATAAATTCACCTTCCACCCTAATGCCTTCCTTATTGGAAATATTCTCTAAAACATCTGTAATGGTACCTGAAGCACGGACATCAAGAGCAAGCTTTACAGTATGGCCTAATTTATTTAAGGCCTTGATACCATCAACATTTGCAAGCACAAAACGGTTAAAATATGACATGAGCATACGATCAGGCATAACCAGATCGCCTGCTAATCCTGCCTCGCCTTCCATATTAAAACCTGCACGGTCTCCGTCGCCATCCAAAACAATGCCGGTAAACTTCTTACCCTTAAAACGGCTGTCTTGGTATATACGTACCTGCAGCTTCTTAATATCATTAAATGATTCGGGTTTTGAAGGATCCCAGATGCCTGCTTCCATAGCCGCAGACGGCTGTTCATTTAGGACAATCAATACCGGTTTTTTCGAAGTAAAAATGATACCCGGCAATTCTGCATCAGCTGAAGCTAATCGGACAATTTCATAGCCCATTCTTTCTGCCAACCCTGTAAAAACACTTCCTCCGGCGCCTCTACGAAAATCGACTATTGCTGAAGAAGGATTTTCCAGCTTAGGTAAAACTCTTGCCAGGGCCTGGATATGCTCTTCAACTAAATCATCCTGAATCGTAAGCTTTCCTTTGCGCACAACATCAGAAATGCCTTCCTGATTGATTATCCGATTCATAAGAGTTGCTAAAGCGGGACCAAAAACAGGGAATCCTCTAAGAGTCATTTTTGTACCGTTACCAGGTTGCGGATTATGGCTTCCGGTGACCTGTGCTACAAGGTCAAAATTACCGGCTAAACCTTTCCGGGAAGTTAAACCAGAGGTAATGGCTTCAGTTTCAATCTGAGTTGTAACATCAATACCGGCATCTAAAAGGCCCTGCACAAAAGCAAGCCTTAGGGCGCGTGAAGAGTAACGCTGTTCTCCGGTGATTAAGGCTGTGCCCTGATGGTTCAAATATTCTTTGCCTGAACCATATTCCAGGCCTAAGAGATAGAAAAACTCTATTATGTCCTCCGTGTCTTTCAATGAATCATTAATACGGATATCATAACCAAATCCCCCGCCGAATATATAAGAATTGGCCTTTGCCCATTCTCTGGCCCGGAGCATTCTTTCAGGATTTCTCAGGACCTCCGCTGGCAATGGGGCTGGGCTATTGATTAATTTATCATGTGCGGTTTTTGCCGCCTTTTCAATAGCTGCTTTCAGATCAGCACTTCTTTTCAGCGGATTTTCCCTGGTTTCTTCAACTTCCCGGAGCCAAGCGGAATTTTGAAGTTTCAATGACGCAAGCACTTCATTTCTTTCCTTTAACTCATGGTACAATTTTTCTTTTAATTCGGATTTGCGTGAAGCATCCAATAAATCAATATCCAGGTATATTTGGGCCCTGCCTACGCCGTAATGCGCTTTTTGCCCTGGGATAAATATTAAGGTAAGGCCTTCTAATTCATTAGCAATCCCCATTTCCATAATAACTTGATCTAAAAGATCAATCTTATCCCTGCCAAGCATCATTTTTGGTTTCAGGGTCTCTGTTGTTTTTGCTACTCTACCTACGGATAATAAGGCAAAGTTACCGCTTTCAATAGCCGCACGAATTCCAGGAGTATAATCATCATTCGGCAGGCCGTCAAAACCGCGGCTGTCTTCCCGTATCTGGGCAAAACCGTTAATTGCTTCGGCTGTACCTACCGATGTCAATTGATCGTGTACCCTTGTAGAAATATCAGCAATTGCCTGGTTTAATTCCGGACTCCTATCTTCCGGAGCCGTAAGAGTAAGTTTTAACTCATCAAACAACGCAGAATCCTGCAATTCTAAATCTTCTAAGATAAATTCCCTTTCAGCAAAATCATGGCTAAGTATTTTCTTTAATTCTTCTTTACGCGAAGAAGCCAATAAATTCACATCCAAATATATCTGTGGCCTTCCAAGGCCGCGATGCGCTTTTTGGCCGTTAGTAAAAATAAGGACATACGCAGAGTTAGTCAATTTGTCACGCATTAAAAGGTCCTTGTTAATCCAAGTTTCATCTATAACGCTTTTTAAAACTGCTAGTTGGCTATTAGTAAGTTTTATTCTTTGTTCCGAAGCTTCTACAGCACCCTTTGATAAGCTCGTGCCACTGATAGCGGCATCAATCATAAAGGGGACCTGCCTGAAATAATATTCCTGTTCGCTATTAACGCGCATTTCAACCGCGGCAAAATCTCTATTTGTCAAAGCCAAACGGATATCGGCAGTATAGTCATCATTCGGCATACCGTCAAAACCGGCGCTGTCTTTTTTCTCTTCCGGCTTGATCCCGTCTTTATCTGCCTTAAAAGGAGTTGCGGTGCCATTTTTGACTGATGCATCAATTACCTGTTGAGTTAAAGGGTTTGTACCGGTTACAGGGACAGAAGAAACTGCAGCACCAGTACCAGCCTGTGCCATTTGAATACCGCCGCTGAAATACGTCCTTACAACCTGGCCGTTTATGGTACTTACGGATTCCTGCAGCTTATATTCGCCGTCTTTAAATGATTTCTGATATGCCTCAAAATAAGCCCTTGGCGACCAGCTTTGTGCTGAAGTAATGCCGGTAAGGTCTCCTTTATCGATTAAACCAGCAAATTTATCGTTCTTTACGCTATTATTAAAATTACCTTTAAACCACTGCGCCAGGATCAGCGAATAATAGACCTGGCGTAATTTTGCGTAGCGGCTTGAGGTGTTTACTTCTTTAGTCAATTGCGGGATGATCAAATCGCGGATAAGCTGCGATGAATACTCATTAAGCTCCTTAGCACGGCTATCTTCAAAATTATACTGCGCGGAATTCTTAAGGTAATCCTGCTCCAGCATTACCTTAAGAGTAGCTTTATAAACGTATGCGCTTGAATTTGTGTAGTGGACGATTACTTCACCCGGGACAATCCACGGCCTGGTTAATGTAGGTATAGTCACCTGATCCATGCCATATAAGTCCTGTGCTTTTTTGTAAAGCTTGTTCCAGTAAAGTTTCCCTGTGGGAGTAGCCGGAGAAGTAAAATTAGCGGTATCTTTTTTAAGCTGCACGTCAGCTTCAAGCATTACCCTGCCCATGTCCGTCATCGCAAGGTTATTATCAATAATATTAGAGGCGGAATCCGGCCTTAAATTTACCCAGAAATCCTTGTTGGCCAAGGTTATGCCGGTGAGAAAATAGTTATAAGCATCTTTAGCTTCTTTGTTGATATCACCAGCTCTCTTATTATTGCTGTAGCCGTTATCAACAAGGAACCTGAACGAACTGTCCAGATTATTGTAGGAATAATATCTTAAATGAGGTAAGCGCGAAATATCAAGGACTTGCGGCGCAGCAGGCTTGCCGAAGAAACGCGAAATATCAATAGGCCCTGCCATTTGAGCAAACCCAAGCTGCTGGAATAAAAGATTAAAGATTGCTATTAATGAAATTAATTTACCGAATTTGTTTTTCAGGTGGTTCATTTTATTTTCTCCTTTGTAAACGTTTTCCTCTATAAAAAACAAAAAACCGGACGGACCCAAAAA